>JAZLEX010000181.1:0-2405 GCA_045615485.1 Prevotella sp. | reverse complement strand
AGTTTTAGGTTTTGAGGTTATTAGGTTGTTAGGTTTTTGAGGTTTAGTTACCTTTGACTTAATGAGGGTAATCTCAACCTTATAACCTTAAGACCTTAAAACCTTATAACCTATCAAGTTGGAGCTTGCGAAACTTGAGTTATCAATTATCAGTCGTAAATCATTAAATAAATTTAATTATTAATTATTAATTGTTAATTATTAATTCGTTAGTGCGGTTTTTTCTTACCTTTGCCCCGAAATAACGATATTTATGAAAACAATTTGTAAAAAAAGTGCGATTTGCCGCTTGACAGGTATTCTCGTTTTGTTTCTGTTGTCTTGCCTTGAAGTTGCGGCAAAAGAAAAAACTCCTGCTTTTCCTGGTGCAGAAGGGTTTGGTCGTTATACTACCGGCGGACGTGGTGGAGCGGTGTATCATGTTACAACTCTCGAAGATGGCACGCGCGAAGGTACTTTCCGCTGGGCTTGCAATAAGAGCGGTACCCGCACGATTGTTTTCGATGTAAGCGGAACGATTCATCTTAATTCGGCATTGAATATCTCGAATGGCAACCTGACAATTGCAGGGCAGACTGCACCTGGCGATGGTATTTGTGTTGCCGACTATCCAGTTTCACTGAAGGGTAGAAATATCATTGTCCGCTATATGCGTTTCCGTCTTGGGAATAAGAATGTTCTCAAAAATGGTGCTGATGGCTGGGATGGCTTCGGCGGTTTTGATGCTTCGGACTGGATGATTGACCATTGCTCAGTGAGTTGGAGTATTGACGAATGTCTTTCTGTATTGGGAAATAAAAACACAACGGTTCAATGGTGCATATCAGCACAGAGTCTTGTCAATTCAGGACATTCCAAAGGTGCTCATGGCTATGGAGGCAACTGGGGTGGCAATCATGCATCTTTCCATCATAATTTCATTGTACACCATACAAGCCGTACTCCAAGACTTGGTCCACGTCCTACAACTCAGATGAATGAATACATGGACATGCGCAACAATGTTATCTACAATTTTGGCAGTAACGGATGTTATGGCGGTGAGGCTATGAAAGTCAATATTGTAAACAACTATTACAAGCCAGGTCCTGGTAGTCCGACCAACGAAAAAGGGCAACGTATAGCTGGTATAGGCATTCGCACATCAAGTTATGTGAGTAGTTATCCTGACTATGCTCCGGCATGGCATATCTGGGGAAAGTATTATGTGAATGGAAACTATAATTCCAAATACTATAATGTGAATTCAGACAACTGGACATACGGAATCTATAACCAAATAGACAATGCCAGCAATGACGGTACATACACTCAAACCACAAAAGATACCATAAAGTTGAATGCCCCTTTGGATATTATCTATACCACAACGCATACAAGTATGCAGGCTTACAGTCGTGTGATGAAATATGTTGGTGCAAGCCTTCATCGCGATTCTCATGATTCCTTGATGGTAAGTGATTGTCAGACAGGCAGAGCCAGTTATACTGGAAGTGGACTGAGTGCTGGGTTTATCAATTCCCAAGACGACCTGAAACCGAAAAATGCTGGTAGCGACTGGACAGCATGGCCAAAACTTAAAACTCTGCCTGCGCCTGCTGATACTGACAAGGACGGCATGCCTGATGAATGGGAAACGGCTCATGGTTTGAATCCAAACGATGCTACTGATGGCGCAAAGGTGGCTACGGTAGAAGGATATACTAATCTTGAGGTTTATATGAATAGTCTCGTTGAAGAAATAACGATTGCTCAAAATGAAAGCGGTACTGTTGTAGGCGAAATTGAAGAAGTGCCAGATGAACCAGCAAAGGAATATCTGCTCGACGCAAGCACAAACACAGGCAACAATACAAACAGTATTTATCGTTTTGACAACAATATCACTATATCCAACAATAATGATAAAAGTTACGCAGTAGTAAGCAAGACCAATCTGATAAAGTATTTTTCAAATGTTCAATACACAATCAATCTGCCAGCTGGCATAAATGTGAACAACATAAAATTTTATGGCAATGCCAACAATGACAGCAGCGATGGTTATCTTAAAGAATTGAATGGACAGACATTTTCTTCAGAGCAGTATAAGTTTATTTCCCGAACTGCGGGTGTCAATAAGGAATATACGTTGCCCATAACCCCACAGGAAGGAAAAATAACCTTTACTCCCTCTGGTACACAGGTGGGGTGGGGGATAACTCTGATTTATGAAAATGTAAAACCTGGTGATGCCAATAAGGATGGTAAGGTAAATGTCAACGACATTGCAACTATAGCAACTTATATTCTGACAGGCAAAGCCGATTCATTTAGCTTTGCTAATGCAGATGTAAATAGAGACGGTACTATAAATGTTAACGACATTTCAGCGACAGCCAATATAATTTTGAACAACCATTAGG
>JAZLEX010000180.1:0-11397 GCA_045615485.1 Prevotella sp. | reverse complement strand
CTCTCATCGCAGGTTGCTCTATCGTCATCAAGCCAGCTCAGCTCACCCCAGAAAACTGCACAGCGTTCGCAGAGATCGTTGACACAGCAGGTCTGCCAGCAGGTCTCTTCAACGTAGTGACAGGTAAGGGTTCCGTGATCGGTAATGCCCTCGCTGGAAGTCCAAAGATCGACATCGTCAGCGTAACAGGTTCTGTTGGCGCAGGCGAGAGCATCATGAAGGCGGCTGCAAACAACATAACAAAGGTAAGTCTTGAGCTCGGTGGTAAGGCTCCTGTCATCGTATTCCCTGACGCTGATCTCGACCTCGCAGCACAGGCTATCCTCGATAGTCGCATCGGCAACAACGGTCAGATATGCAACAATGCTGAGCGTTGCTATGTTCACAAGGATATTAAAAAGCAGTTTACAGAAATATTGCTGAAGAAATTCCAGGCAGTGAAAGTTGGTGATCCTTGCAAGGATGAGACAGTTGACATGGGACCACTTGTAGAAAAGCGTGCATTGGAAAGTGTTGTTGCAAAGGTTGAAAACGCTATCAAGCAGGGCGCAAAGGTACTTTGTGGTGGCAAGCCAATCGAAGGCAAGGGATATTTCTACCCTGCAACAATACTTGATGATGTTAAGCAGGATTTCGACATTGTACACGAAGAAACATTCGGTCCTGTGCTTCCTCTTATCGAATTTGAAGACCTTGACCAGGTTATTGCATGGGCAAACGACTGCGAATATGGTCTGGCATCTTCTGTATTCACAAACGACATCAATACCGCAACAAAGGTTTGCCGCGAACTGGAATTTGGTGAGACCTACATCAACCGTTTCCACTTTGAAGGTATGCAAGGCTTCCATGCTGGTATGAAGAAGTCTGGTATCGGTGGTGCAGACGGTAAGCACGGAATTGAGGAATACCTCATCACCCACGTTACTTATCTGCAGACAAGATAACGATGGCTTTGGGTTATTGGTTTTGGGTTATTGGTTTTAGGTTATTGGTTATCACCCCACAACCCACAACCCATAACCCATAACCCACAACCGCAAAACCGCAATATGAGAATTGGACTATTTGTGCCATGCTATGTGGATGCATTGTATCCTGAAGTTGGCATGGCTGCATATAAATTGCTTAAACATTTAGGTATCCACGTAGAATACCCTGAAAAACAAACTTGTTGTGGTCAGCCAATGGGCAATGCTGGTTTCCAGAAACTGGCAACACCATTGGTAAGAAATTTCGACAAGATGTTCAGGGACTATGACTATGTGGTAGCACCAAGTGCAAGTTGTGCTGCCTATGTGCGCTTTTTCCATCCCGAAATTCTTGGCAAGGAACATCAATGTGAGGCAGCTGGAAAGACTGTGGATATCGTTGAATTTCTGCACGACATCCTGAAAGTGCAATCACTGCCTTCAAGGTTTCCGCATAAAGTTAGTCTGCACAACTCATGTCATGGAGTGAGGGAATTGGGGTTGTCATCTCCATCGGAAAGGAATGTGCCGCAGTTCAACAAGATTATTGATTTGCTGAAACTGGTTGACGGCATAGAGATTTTTGAACCTGAGCGCAAGGATGAATGTTGTGGTTTTGGTGGAATGTTTGCCGTAGAAGAAACAGACGTGTCACGACGTATGGGACAGGATAAAATACGCCGTCACATGGCTACTGGTGCTGAATATGTTACAGGACCAGACTCCTCTTGCCTGATGCACATGCAAGGCATTGCACAGAAAGACAAGTCTCCAATCAAGTTTATTCATGTCGTAGAAATCTTAGCAGCAGGATTATGAGTACGGAACATTCAAAACGTGCATCGCAATATATTAGCGGTTCAACTGGCGAGTATGATATTGTTGGTCATCACGACCAGACATTTTGGAATGTGCGCACAAAACGCGACAAGATGGCATACGCTCTGCCAGAATGGGAAGAACTGCGTGAAACTGCCAACCTCATCAAGAAACATACCATCACCCATCTGGATGAATATCTCCAGAAGTTTGAGGCAGCAGCAAAACGAAATGGTGTCCATGTGCATTGGGCAGAAGATGCGGAGGAATACAATCGGATTGTGTACGACATTCTGTCGGCACATAACGTAAAGAAGGTCGTAAAGAGTAAATCAATGCTCACCGAAGAATGTCATTTGAACGAAAATCTTCAGAAGAAAGGCATTGAGGTTGTGGAGACCGATCTTGGCGAGAGAATCCTCCAGATGATGAAACTGGCACCTTCGCACATCGTAATGCCCGCTCTGCACGTTCACAAAGAAGATATCAGGGACTGCTTCAGGGCTCAGATACCAGAATACGATGAATTCGTAAGACGTTATAAAGAACTGAACGGCTTGGCAAATGTTGACTCTGCCGACTCTACAATGCTGACTTTTGTGGCACGACTACATCTCCGCAATCAGTTTATGACCGCCGATGCAGGTATGACGGGTGCTAATTTCGGAGTGGCAGAGACTGGCGATGTGGTGGTGTGTACAAATGAAGGCAATGCCGACATGAGCACATCAATACCTAAACTCCATATTGTAAGCATGGGGTTGGAAAAAATTGTGCCCGACTATAAATCAATGGGTGTTTTCCAGCGATTGCTTGCACGATGCGGAACAGGACAGGAAACAACCGTCTATACCTCACACTTCCGTGGTCCAAAACCAGACGGAGAAATGCACATTGTACTTGTTGACAATGGCAGGAGCTGTAGCATAGGTAATGAAGAACATTGGCAAACACTTAAATGTATGCGTTGTGGTGCCTGCATGAACACTTGCCCTGTGTATCGTCGCAGTGCTGGATATTCATACACATACTTCATCCCTGGTCCGATAGGTGTCAATCTTGGAATGCTGAAAGATGCCCGACAATATGCCGACAATGTCTCAGCATGTAGCCTGTGCATGAGTTGTGAAAATGTCTGTCCTGTGAAGGTGGATTTGAGCAAACAGATTTATTTGTGGAGACAAGCGTTGGACGACATCGGAAGAGCCAACCCATCAAAAAAGATTATGTCGAAAGGAATGGCTTTTCTCTTCGGCAATCCATCTTTGTATCAGAATACTTTGAAACTGGCTCCACTGGCTAACATGGTGCCAGACTGTATGATGAACATGAAATGCAACGCTTGGACTTACGGACATAAGATGATGAAATTTCCTAAAAAATCATTCCATCAGTTATGGAAGAAAGGAGATGTGAAATGAGTAGCCGTGAAAATATTTTGAACAGACTGCATCAGAACATCAAACAGAAGTTTGATATGCTTGAAATAAAAGTCAATGGTATTCAGTTTGAAAATCCTGTTGAGCAGTTCATCAATGCCTGCAAGAATATTTCTGGTGCAAAGGTTTGTCTTGACACTCCACCGTCAACAGATGAACGTGGAGACATTTCAACCATCAAAGGCGACATCGGTGTAGCAGAAAATGGATGTATATGGATTCCACAACGGGAGCCCGACCGCTCGTTCCTCTTCAAGTCCGAACATCTTAACATAATTGTGTCGCGCAAAGACATAGTGAACAATATGCACGAGGCATACGATTTAATTGCAGAACGCGATGCAAAAGGTGAATATTTCAAGGATTACAAATTTGGAACTTTCATCAGCGGACCATCAAAGACTGCCGACATAGAAGGTGCTCTGGTCTATGGAGCACAAGCCGCAAGAAGTGTTATGGTATATATAACCGACTAAAGAATATGAAATCGCTGATAAAAACACTTGAACAGAGGTTTCGCGACTCGTGGGACGAACAGGCACTTACAGACTATAGTTCGACTCCGTCAGTAAACCCCGTAACCAATTTACCAGCCATTTTTCAACATTTGTTGCGTTATTAATTTGAATTCAGGCATATTTAACTACGTTATAACTCATATTTATCAAATATTCATCTAATATATAAAATACGAGATAAATACGAGATAAATACGAGATATGCATTAGAAATACTTAAGATTTGGAGGAAATGAGGCATCTTTTTGGTGGTAAAATAGTTGTCAATATAGTTACTATGCGTAGGAGTTTTGGATTTCGATTACCATTATTTAAAAAAAATAAAACTTTTTGAGAAAAAATTTTTTTGTTTAATAAATTTTCGCTATTTTTGCCGCTGATTTCTTGAATTGTATCTGAGCAGAAGGTGTACCACCCCAGTGAGACTCCGATGTACAGGTCAATTTAAGCCCACGCCGAGCTGAAGCATACGACTCGCAAGGTCAATTGTGGAGGCGGGTAATTGGGCGGGGGATCGCGACATATTAAAAGGCGTTTACTTGACGCTTTGTTCTTGGCGTATCGTAATCTCGCAAATTACAAATTGTAGTCTTGAACTTAGCAACGGTAGATGACCCGGGTGTGATTTTTATCATGACTAATGTTATGCCTTGATGACATAGATTGCATTGCGTCAGTTTGTGTATGTAAAGGAAAAATTAGTTTGTAAAGTCATATCGGCGTGGGCTCTGGCGTTGTCTGTTCAACTACAATAGGCAATGCGAGAGTCTCGATACGTGGGACGGGCAACAAGATAGTTCCCACGCTTTTTTAATGCTTAATTATTACAAACTTTTTAATTGGCCGAATCTGGGTACTATAGGTCAGCATAAAACAGTTATGAGACTAAAAAACATTCTGTGTTTTGCTGCTTTTTCATTATTTTTAAATGTTCAGGCGCAAGACTTAAAAATTCTAGTTGACAAGAAAGGAAAGATTGGCTATGCTGACATGAATGGTAATGAAGTTATCAGGTGTCAGTATGATAGTGGGCAACCATTCAAGAATGGAACTGCTATTGTGACAAAAGCAGAAAAGAATGGTATAATAGATGTAACAGGAAAAGTTCTTTTACCATTAAAATTTACGCAGATTACCCCTTGGACAGATGAGTTATATATGGTAAAAGATGGAAAGAAAATCGGTCTTGCTGATCATAGCGGGAAATTGGTATTGCCACCGATATATTCACACATATCAAAACTAAATTGTTACGGTAAAGCGTTCATTGCACTAGGTGGAAAATCCACATCAAACGATAAGAAAACTTATATGGCAAATGCAAAATATGGAATCATAGATGCGAAAGGCCACATTTTGATAGATGCTAAATACAAAGGATTATATGAATTTACATATGATGGAACAAACAAATATCCTTATTACGAAGGTAAGCGTCTGGAATTTAGTTATCACAATACAGTAGATACTCTGGTTACCGATTGTTCTTATCTCGGATTCAGCGAAAATGGAAGTAATATATATGGGGCTGGAATTATGGATGACAATGGCAAGGAACTGCTTAAAACAAATCTTTATGATTTTGTTATGCAACCACAAAGTGGTATGGTGAGATACTACATTATTAAAAAGAAAGAAACTCTTTGTGGTTATCACGAGCTTAGCACAGGAAAAAGTTTTCAGGCAACACAGTTTAATTCTCATATTAATGATATTAAATTTTGGAGTCATGGTGATTTTATCGGTGACATTGCTCCTGTAAATGGAAAAACATGGTCATTCATAAATAAGAATGGATTCATTCTTCGAACAGGATTTTCGTCATTGAAACATGGTCGTATTTCGAATCTTTGGGCAGCAAAGAATAATCAGAATAAGTGGGAAATATTCGACAATGCAAATATCAACGTTGATGTTTTATGTGGATATGAAGACATTAATTTTCCAAATAATGAGGGGGACAAAGAAGTATTCTCGGTCAAAAAAGATGAAAAATATGGTGTGATAGACAGAGACGGCAAAGTAATAGTACCTTTTGAGTATGAGCAGATTTCTGCTAATATTTATGATGTATTGCTCACAAAAAAAGATGGGAAATGGGGTATGTTATCCGTTGATGGTACGGTAATTATTCCAATGGAATATAAAGATGTTGTTTCTCCTGGGGAGCGAAACGCGCAGCATTTTTGGGTTAAAAAGTCTGATTCGTTATGGTATCATTATAATTATCCAGAAAAAATATTATCCAAAACAGGTTATTCTATCGTCAATAATTTTGTTGATCAATATGCATTCGTCCTTCCAAAAGGTATGAAGGATGGAACATACATAAATATTATTAATGTCAATGATGAAGACATGTTCGGTCAGTTGGTGCCATTTACACACGCAAAAGAGATAAGAAGGGAACTTAAAAAGCATCAAAGTGAACAATTGACGCAAAACGAGAAGAAAATATTATTATTGGATGTTACAAAGGGTAGTCGTTCATATAAATTGAACTCGATTATTAGCGAAACAGAATGGGATTATTAATGAAATCTAAATTTACAATTATGAAAACATATTATATATTAATTTGTTGTTTTGCCGCTTTGGCAACAAGTTCTTATGCACAAGAACCCGAATCAAACTATCGCCGTAGTTCAATATATTCAATATTGGTAAATCATACAGACCAAAAGTTTGCAAACGAGATAAAGGAAGCATTTTTGCAAATTCCTGTTCCAGACAAGTTCAATAATCATGATCTTAGTGTTAAAGTATTGAGCATGGATAAGAAACTTGATGGTGCAAATAAAGAGAAAGAAAATCCTGCAATAACCAATTTCTTGCAAGCCAATAAAGTAGCCAGCCGTCTTATTGGGCGTTGGTTTAACAGAGATTATTTTACAGGGCAATGTGATATGGAACTTGTTAAGGAACGCGGTCTTTATAATGCCACAGAATTTGACAAGCAACTTGCTACTCGTTCAGCACGTGGCGTTGCCATGCTACAGGATGCTGGAGAGGATTTGATAGGAAATACTTTTGTTTTGGTTAACGATATTCGCTATGTTGACAAAAGTGAAAAATCAAAGAAGATAGGAGGATTTTTAAAAGCGTTAGGACAGGTGGCTGCGCAGGTGACAAATACCAACATAGATACTTATACGGACTTAATTGGTGATGCAGCAGCTACTTTTAAAGGATTTAAAGTAAAGATTAATACTTTTCTTTATAAATTGGACTGGAATGACGAACAGGCTAATGTATTTTATCAAGAACAATATACAACAACTCCAGATTCTATCAAACGTAAGAACTTTGAATCTGCACGTGCTAACTACAAACTGAAATATGTCGGTAAAGTAGAAAGTAGCGGTGGCACTACTTCCTTTATAGGTATAAATGAAGACGAGCCAATTGTTATGGTACGTAAAGCTTGCCAACGTGCTATTGATGAAAACGTAGTTGACTTGCAACATAATTATGAAGAGTTTCGTGCAAAGACACCTTTGCTCTCTGTTGAACCATTGACAGCATATATCGGTATGAAAGAAGGTGTTACAAAGAATAGTAAATTTGAAGTTCTTGAATCCGTAGAAATGGAAGATGGAACCCATAAATACAATCGTGTAGGTGTAATCGCACCAATAGAGAGTCTTATTTGGGACAATCGTTTCATGGCTGTAGAAGAAGGCGCATCAGGAGCTACACTTGGTTTTACCACCTTCCGTAAAGTTAGCGGCAAGGATTTCGCCAAGGGAATGCTCATCAAGGAAATGACTACAAAATAAAAACGTTTAATTTAATTTTATTATGAAAAGATTACTGAATTTTATTGTTTTGCTCTTTTTTGTGTTCATAGGAGCAATGGCAAAAAGTGACAAAATGCCTCAGTATGACATTACTGGTGCTGGTTCTGGTACAGAAGGGACTATTTTGGTAAAAGTGTATGTTTATGCCAAAAGCGTTAAAGATGAAGATTTAAAACGTGCAGCTGTTCATGGTGTTGTATTCCGTGGATGTGTTGGTAATCAAAGTGGCGCACGCCAACCAGCAATGGCATCAGTTACGGCAGAAGCGGATTATGCAACTTTTTGTGAAGCTTTCTTCGCTGTTGATGGCCCTTGCCAGAACTTTGCTTCGATAGTTGCAGGTTCGTATGATAGGGTAAAGACCAGTAAGGGTTATAAATCAGGGGCGATCCTACAAGTTGATAAAGTTTCACTTCGTAAGGAATTAGAAAAAGTAGGAGTAGTACGTTCTCTTTCTTCAGGTTTTTAATATAAAGCAATTTGTTATGAAAAAACTGTTTTTATTCACACTGATATTTACCCTAACAATAACTATTAGTGCCCAATATCGTGATGTTAAATTGCCAAATGCACCAAAGCAAACACAATACAGAAACTATGTAATGGAAAATTCAGGCTTTTGGTGTGCTTTTGATGCTGAAGGCGGAAATAGTGTAATGGTGAATAGCACAAATATGCAATATGTCAATTTATCATGGACAGGCGGCTATCGAATTAATGAGTTTTTGCGTTTTGGTGCAGGACTAGGAGTGCGTTATTATGTTAACAATGCTGATTACCGAAACACCAATAATAAATTTGGGGTTCCAATTTATGCTAATGTACGTGGTAATTTCATTTCTGCATACGACCGTGATGGAGTACCATTCTGGTCATTAAATATAGGCGGTATTACTCATGAAGGATTTTTTGCAAGCCCGACATTTGGATATAGTTTCGGTGGACTTCGTAATAACTTTCAAATTGGTATCAGTTATACAATAGCAAGTTTTAAAGACTGTTATCAAGTTAATATGGCATATAGTTATTTTGGATTAAAACTTGGTTATGAATTTTAAATAAAACAAACAATAATCAATATGAAAAAGTTTTTTTTGACAATGACAGCTATGCTTTTTGTGATGTTTGCAGAAGCACAGAAGCAACCTGTTTATGCTCGTAATTCTATCAGATGTATGGGCGTTGAACTTGATGGTTCGCAAACTTTGCGCGTCCAGGGTTATGGACGAAATCGTTCTGATGCTAAAGAACAGGCAATGAAAAATGCTGTTTGGGCTGTTGTTTTTGATGGTATTCGTGATGGTGTGGAGGGATGCAATATGCGCCCTTTGGTAGTTGAGGTGAATGCTAAGGAGCGGTATGAGGACTATTTTAATACATTCTTTTCTGACAATGGAGAATACAAAAAGTATGTTTCTTTGCGTGATACTAAAAAACGTTCTGGAGGAAGGTCAAAGGATAAGCTTGGTTACGCATATGACTTGACCATTCGGGTATTAAGAGCAGAATTAAAAGCCCGTTTAAAAGCAGATAATGTTATAGACTAATACATTGATAGCATGAAAAAGAGAGTTTTATTATTTTCCTTGCTGACACTTTTATCTTTGTCAGCAATGGGACAGGCTAAAAAGCCTACATTGATGGTTGTGCCAAGTGATGCATGGTGCAAGGAACATGGTTTCGAGCAGACTTTTGATAATCAAGGAACATTAGAACAGATTCCTGATTACAAGGCTGCTGTTTCTACTGATAAGCAACTCAATGCAGTCATATCAAAGCTTAATACACTGATGGCTGATCGCGGTTTCCCATTAAAAGACATGCAACAGACAATCAAGAGCATTTCAACTCTATCTGCAGAAGATAGATTGATTACAAGTAAGAAAAGTGGTGCTGCCATCTCTGAAAGTCCATTAGATCGTCTGCGTCGTACTGCAAAGGCAGATATTATTTTGGAAATTGATTGGACTGTAAATGTTGTTGGACCAAAGAGTAGCATTACTTATAATCTACGTGCGCTCGACGCATATTCCAACAAGCAGGTGGCAGGGGCTGAAGGAACTGGTAAAGGTTCTTTTTCTGCAGAAGTACCTGTACTACTCGAAGAGGCCGTACAAGACCACATGGATATGTTTGTTGAACGCCTTCAGGCTCATTTCGATGATTTGTTGACAAATGGTCGCGAAGTGGTACTTGATTTGCGTGTATTTGATACAAGTGTTGTCGATTTCGAAAAAGAATATGAAGGTTATGAATTGAACGAAATTATTGACAACTGGCTTGCTGAAAATTGTGTAAATCATCGTTTTAGCAAATCGGATGCAACCGAAACAATGATTCTCTATGAACAAGTACGAATTCCTCTGTATAAAGCAAATGGTATGGCTCAAGACACCTACGGTTTTGCACGAGAATTGGCAAGATTTCTTGGAGCTACTCCATACAGCATTCCTGTCAAAACAGTTAATAGAGGACTTGGACGTTGTCTTTTAATTTTAGGAGAAAAATAAGGAAAACAAAGATTATGAAAAAAAGTGTTTTACTGGCAATATGCCTAATAATATCAGCCATCGCATACGCACAAGACTGCGTAATGCCTATTTCTATACAATTAGATGAAGAGTTCTCTAATGTACCGTCAGCAGCAAGTACGATTTTGTATCAATCCTTAAATCGTGTTGCAACGGAAAATGGCTTAACTACTGATTCTCCAACAACTCCGTTCGTTTTGACAGCACATTGCGATGTATTGGAAAAAAGTAATCTCCCAGGTCCACCAATACAGACCGTTTATAACCTTGGCATCACATTTTATATCGCTGATACTTATACCAAAAAGAAATTTGGTACAGCATATATAGCATTAGATGGTGTAGGTAGTGGAGAAGTAAAAAGTTACATTAATGCGTTCCGTCATATTAGTGCAAACAATACTGAGATTATCAGTCTCATCAATAGGGGCAAAAAGAATATGATGAATTATTATGATACACAATATCAAAATATCATTAAGGAAGCCAAACGTCTTGCTTCATTGCAGAATTATGAAGAAGCTCTCACTATGGTACTTTCTATACCTCTTTGTTCAAAAGGAGGTGAAGAAGCTTCTAAGTATGGTCTGCAACTTTACACAAAATATCTCAATCGCATGAATCTTTTTTTGCTCAATAGGGCAAAGGCATTGTGGGCAGCTGGACAAGACCAACAAACAGCATACGATGTTTGTGCAATGTTAGCACAGATAGACCCTGATGCTGCATGCTACGGAGAGGCTTCAAAGTTGATGAAGGAAGTAAAGTCACAAGTTCGTAGCGATATCGATTTTGAGATGCGTGAAAAATATCATGATCAGATTCAATTAGAAAAAGATCGTATTGCTGCTGCACGAGCTGTTGGTGTTGCTTTCGGCAATGGTCAGAAACCAACAACTACAAACCTTATGTGGCTTAGGTAAAATTTAGTATAAATACGGGGAGCCCCCTTCTCTCTATTTATTACACATTGCCAAAGGGGACTTGGTAATTAACAAATTTCAATTAACACAACTAAAAAAAATCACTATGAGAAAAATTATTCTTGCTATTACGATGGCATTCTTTGTTTGCATTAATCTCAGTGCTCAATTATCTTCAGTTCTCTCCAAAATCGTTGAGGAAGAGGAATCTAATGGTTCTAAAACCGCCCAAACTAAAAATGCTGAGGGTACAGTTGTAAATGACGAAGTTGGATGTTTTGAAGGAGAAATAGTATATGAGACATTCGAGAACTATTGTGAGTGGATAAATAAAATGCCTAATAGCGTCTATGTTGATGGCGTTCATAGAGTGCGTCTTATCGTAAAAGGCCCCAA
>JAZLEX010000179.1:0-4041 GCA_045615485.1 Prevotella sp. | reverse complement strand
ATATAGAAAAGACAGGGTAGAAGCCAGTCGTATAAAAATCACTCCAGAGGTTTACGAAAAACGCAAGGAAGAATATGCGCATCGCATAAGGAAAATGTCGGACTATATCACAGACGGCACAGAATGCCGTTCACGTCAGTTGTTGCGCTATTTTGGCGAGCGAAATGAGCATAAATGCGGTATCTGCGATGTGTGCTTGAATTAACTCAAGTTTCGCAAGCTCAACATGAGTGGTTGATGGTTGGTGGTTGATGGTTATGGGTTGTAGGTTGTGTGGCGGTAAATTGTTAAATTGCAAAAATCTGTAAATAATTTTTGCGGTAATAAGGTTGATTGTGGAAAAAGTTGGAACATATAAATTCATGGCAGAGCCTTTTAAAGCCGATGTGAAAGGCAACTTGTTCATGTCCGCATTGGGCAATTATATGCTTAACGCAGCAGACTTTCAGTCGGCAGAGAGAAATTTCGGATATTTGGATTTGCGCGAGAGCAACAAGGCTTGGGTGTTGTCGCGTTTCGTCATCGACATCAGCGAAATGCCAAAATCCTACGAGCACTTCCATATCTCCACATGGGTAGAGTCGGCAATGCGCTTTTTTACTCGTCGTAACTGGTCCATACAAGGTGATGGTGGTAAGCAATATGGCTATGGTTGTAGCGTTTGGGCAATGATTGATTTGGAAACACGCCAGCCAGCAGACATTTTTGCCATCGGCAATGGAATCATGAAAGAATATGTTGATGAGGTACATACCGTTCCGATAGAGCCACCATCACGAGTACGTATGAATGAGAAAGAAGCCAAACTTGTGCGCGAGATTGATACCGTGTATAACGACATAGATATTAACGGACACGTGAACAGCGTGCGCTACATAGAACATGCTCTCGACATATTGCCATTGGAGTGGCATAGCAATAATTTTATCCGCAGGCTTGAAGTGGCATACGTTGCTGAGGCACATTTCGGTGATAAACTGCGCTTCTATGAAGACCGCCAGTCGGAAAATGAAATCTGCTACCGCATATCAGCCCTTCAACCTGATGGTAAAGAGCAGGAATGCTGCAGAATCAAAATATTAGTGAAGAGCAAGTAAGATAAATCATGAAAAAGGTATTATTATTAGGTTTGTTTTTTGTGCAAGCAATAGTGTGCCATGCACAAGACATTGAGACATTGAAGAAACTCGCTACCCAGGGCGATGCTGACTGCCAGCTCGCATTAGGTGTGGCATATTTCACAGGTACAAAAGTTGAAAAGAATACAGGTACAGCCTGTGTGTGGTTTGAAATGGCTGCTCGTCAGGGCAACAAGGATGGTCAGACTCTACTTGGGCAATGCTACCTCAATGGTGAAGGAGTTGCCCAAGACTATACCAAGGCAATAGAATGGTTGCAGAAATCCGCCAATCAAGGTGATGTTGTTGCTCAGAGAACATTGGGCGATTGTTATCGCGATGCCATTGGAGTGAAACGCAACTATTCAAAAGCTATCAACTGGTATCAGAAAGCCGCTAATCAAGGCGACAGCGAAGCAAAAGAAAAACTCCAGCCGCTGCTCAAACTGCGCGAAGAAATCAAAAATACAAAATAAGAACGTGGAACTTGAGCTCAGTGGAAAACTACTGTGGATTCTGTTCGCGGGTGTAATCTAACAAAAACCAAGTTAAACCCCTCAAAGAGTATGGGTGCTTGTCAGCACCTGATAATGTGAGCACGAGATTTTCCTTGAAAGTTCACTTTCAAGCAATCCCGAGCGACAACAGTCTCGGCAAAGCCAAGGCTATCATACTCTTCGAGGCGATAAACAAAAATAAACAACCTGTCATCCCTTCTGTATGTTTAAGGGTTTAAAAGGTTTAGTATGCGAACATTGGGTATTGCTTCATGATGTCGTTGACTTCGCTGCGGACTTTAGCAATTACGCTTTCGTCTTCAGGAGCATTCAAAACGGTTTCAATCATTTCTGCAATTTTTATCATCAGGTCTTCTTTTGCTCCACGTGTGGTGATGGCTGGTGTACCTAATCGCAAACCACTTGTCTGGAATGCGCTGCGGGTGTCGTAAGGCACCATGTTCTTATTAGCAGTAATATCTGCTGCTACAAGTGCTGCTTCTGCCACCTTACCTGTGAGTTCTGGATATTTCGGACGAAGGTCAACCAGCATGCTATGGTTGTCTGTACCGCCACTGACAATCTTGAAGCCCCGCTTTACGAGCTCTGCTGCTAATACCTGTGCATTCTTTTTTACCTGCATGGCATATTCTTTCCATTCAGGTTGCAGACATTCTCCGAAGGCAACTGCCTTGGCTGCTATGACATGCTCAAGCGGACCGCCCTGAGTGCCAGGGAAAACTGCAGAATTGAGAAGCATGCTCATAGGTTTGATTTCGCCTTTCTTTGTAGTGTAACCCCAAGGATTTGGGAAGTCCTTGCCCATAAGAATGATACCTCCACGTGGACCACGGAGCGTTTTGTGGGTTGTGGATGTTACGATGTGGGCATATTTTACAGGGTTTTTCAGTAATCCGGCGGCGATGAGTCCAGCAGGATGTGCCATATCGACCATAAGGATGGCTCCAACTTCATCGGCAATCTTGCGCATGCGCTCATAGTCCCATTCGCGGCTATAGGCACTACCACCACCGATTATGAGTTTTGGCTTTTCTGCTTTTGCTATGCGTTCCATCTCATCGTAATCAACCATTTCCGTCTCTTTGTTGAGAGGGTAGGAGACTGGTCGGTAAAGGATTCCAGATGTGTTCACCAACGAACCATGTGAAAGATGTCCGCCCTGTTCAAGTGAGAGTCCCATAAAGGTGTCGCCAGGTTTGAGGCAAGCCAACAGCACAGCAGCGTTTGCTTGTGCTCCTGAGTGTGGTTGGACATTTGCAAATTCGGCATCGAAAAGTTTTTTGATTCTTTCGATTGCGAGATTTTCCACTTCGTCAACAACCTGACAGCCTCCATAATAGCGCTTTGCAGGCAGGCCTTCGGCATACTTGTTAGTCAGGCAAGAGCCCATAGCATTCATGACTTCATCGGAGACAAAGTTTTCGGATGCGATTAGTTCAATACCTCTCTGCTGACGCAGATGTTCTTCTTCGATAAGTCTGAAAATTTCTTGATCTTGTCTCATAGTTGTAAAAATTATTATATTATTCAAGTTTCGCAAGTTTCTAACTTGCTCACTTATCGGTTTTGCGGTTTTACGGTAATCATCCTATGGAACTATTGATTTTAATTATCTATTATAACCATATAACCGTACAACCTATAAGCGTAGCGACCGTATAACCGCTCAAGTTGAGTTTGCGAAACTTGAGTTATATTATTTTATCGTTTTATATATAGCATTGTAATATCATCGCTTTGCGGTTCACCTTCTGTGTGCTGGCGGATGTGGGATAGCATGACGTTCAGATATTGTTCGCCATCGTGGTTTTTACAGCCTTTTGCTACCTCCAAGACTTTAGCATCGCCCATATTCTGACCTTCTGTGTTTTTGGCTTCCGTTACACCATCGGTATAAAGGAACAATATGTCATCTTGAGCCATGAGGATGCGTTCTGTTACGTATTCGGCTTCATCAAAGACTCCAAGTGGCATACCCTTTGCCTCTGGCAGATAAGTCTGATTCATTATCGGTGAGTTGTGACCTGCATTGCAATATTCCAGTTCTCCAGTTTTAAGATTCAGTTTTCCGAAGAAGAAAGTCACAAACATACATTGGTCATTATCAGTGCAGAGCGACTTGTTCATTTGTGAAACGGCTTCAGCAGGACTTGATGATTCATCGGCAACAGTTCGGAACAGATAGTGTGTGGCTGTCATGAAAAGCGAAGCTGGCACTCCCTTGCCAGAAACATCGCCAATGCAGAAATACAGATAGTCATTACTGATGAAATAGTCGTAAAGGTCGCCACCAACATCGCGTGCAGGGTTCAGATAGGCATAGATATTGATGTCTTTCCGTTCAGGAAATGGTGGAAACTTATGCGGAATGAGTTCCTGTTGTGCTTTGGCAGCCAAGTCCAATT
>JAZLEX010000178.1:0-5009 GCA_045615485.1 Prevotella sp. | reverse complement strand
GGATGTTATCTCATTTAAGCCCTGTATGGGCGACATAATTGATGCTTCGCGTCCATTCTCGGCTACACCTCAACAATTAAGCAAGCTTCATTGTGTTCGGTTTGCACGAGAATTCCATATACTCCGACAACCATAAACGACAAAACAACCAAAAGGCTGAGTAGTTACACAGATAATAATTAATAATTAGTAATTAATAATTAATAATGACTCTAACTGCTGACTCTGGCTTTCAAGGTTCAAAGTTAGAGTCAGCGTCAGTACTTATCGTCATCGTTGTTCAAAGTCATCGTCAGAGTTAAATTGCAAAATTAATAAAATTGTAAATAAATTGTAAATCGTAAATTGTAAATTGTAAATTAGTTAATGGCTTTAGAGTCAAATTTCATAGATTATGTAAGAATCCATTGCCGATCAGGTAAGGGCGGCAAGGGGTCTATGCATCTGCGCCATGTGAAATATCAGTATAATGGTGGTCCTGATGGTGGCGATGGTGGACGCGGAGGAAATATCTATCTGCGAGGAAACCATAACTACTGGACTTTGTTGCATCTGAAATATCAACGCCATATTTTTGCCGAACATGGCGGAAATGGCGGTCGCGACAAATGCCATGGCACTGACGGGGCTGATATCTATATTGACGTTCCATGCGGCACTGTTGTCTATAATGCCGAAAACGGTAAATATGTCTGTGATGTCACCGAGGATGGTCAATGCGTGATGCTGCTGAAGGGAGGTCGTGGCGGATTAGGAAATTATCAGTTCCGTACAGCCACAAATCAAGCACCACGATATGCTCAGCCTGGTGAGCCGATGCAGGAGATGACTATCATCCTCGAACTGAAACTGTTGGCAGATGTGGGATTGGTGGGATTTCCAAATGCAGGAAAGAGCACACTGCTTTCCACACTTTCCTCAGCAAAACCGAAGATTGCAAATTATCCATTCACAACATTGGAACCATCGCTGGGAATTGTTGCCTACCGTGACAATAAATCATTCGTCATGGCAGACATACCAGGAATCATTGAAGGAGCAAGCGAAGGCAAGGGACTGGGACTAAGATTCCTCAGGCATATAGAACGAAATTCGCTTCTGCTGTTTATGGTGCCAGGCGATACGGACGACATAAAGAAAGAGTATGAAATACTGCTGAATGAACTGGAACAGTTCAATCCAGAAATGCTCGGCAAGCATCGAGTGCTTGCTGTTACAAAATGTGATTTGCTTGATGCAGAACTCATTGAAATGCTCAAAGAAACACTGCCAGATGATTTACCAGTGGTCTTTATCTCATCTGTCGCACAAATGGGACTCGATGAACTGAAAGACGTACTTTGGCAGGAACTGAACAGTGAAAGCAATAAGATACAGGGAATTATTTCGGAGGAAAACCTTGTACATCGTGATAAGGACATCACTGCATTTGATGATGAGGAATTGTTCGACGACGATGACTCAACAGATGAGGAGGAAATAGAAGAAGTAGAAGACTTTGAATATTTATAGCAGAGATTCTAAGAATTGGCTCAAGGTAGTTTCAATTAAAAAAACTCCTTTTCTCCCGTGCAAAACACCCTTTTTTGGAAAAAGGGGCTTTTATTTCTGGTGCCCGAAGGAATCGAGGTAAATATCGAAAATCAACATTGAATAGGCTGGGATACCAGTTGTCCCACTCGTGCCGTAGGCCATTTCTGAAGGAATATAGATGCGCCAGAAATCTCCTTCATGCATGTGGTGCAAGGCTGTCTGCATACCAACGATAGTGGCATTGACTGCCATCTTGTAGGTGTTGGCTGTTTCGGAACTGAATGTACCAAGATATGTCTGGTCGAAGACGTAGCCTTCTGGATAGCTCCTCGATGGTAGCAACCTGCCTCGGTATGCTACTTTGACGGTGTCGGTCGAAATAGGTGAAACATTGCCTTTGCCCTCCTGCAACACGTTGACAATAACATTGTCGGTAGTGCTTACAGGTGCCTCGGGTGCTTTCATGATACTGCTCAGTATTTTCCAGCTCTTGTCGCCCTTGCTGATAGCTTGCTGTGCCTGTCCTGACAACATGTTGAAATAATCGGCATTAGTAACCTGCCAGTCAGGATATTCTTCTGTATCTTCTATGTCCGACTTGCAACTGCTAAGTGAAATAGTGGCAAACAATACAAGGAGGAGGATATAAAATTTATGCATGATGAATAGTAAATACGGTTGTGGGTTATGGGTTGTGGGTTATGAGTCAGTGTCAGAATCAAAGTCAGCGTCAGTAGTCAGAGTCATCGTCAGTGTCAGAGTCATCGTCAGAGTACTAATGTTTTCAGCAGACTTGGTATGCTGACTTTATTTTCGATAATGCTCTGTAGTTCGGAAATTTTTACTCTTTCCTGTTCCATGGTATCGCGGAAGCGGATTGTTACGCAATCGTCTTTCAGGGTGTCGTAGTCAACAGTTACGCAATAAGGAGTGCCGATGGCATCCTGACGGCGGTAGCGTTTGCCCACTGTGTCTTTTTCATCATATTTGCAGTTGAAGTGGAACTTCAAATCATTGATGATTTCCATTGCTTTTTCTGGCAGTCCGTCTTTCTTTACCAATGGCAGTACAGCGAGTTTCACTGGTGCAAGTGCTGCAGGCAGTTTCAGGACTACTCGTGTTTCACCGTTCTCAAGCTGCTCCTCGCAGTAAGAGTGGCACATGATAGAAAGGAACATACGGTCAACACCAATAGATGTTTCGATAACGTATGGAGTGTAGCTCTCGTTTGTTACAGGATCGAAATATTTTATGCTTCTGCCAGAGAATTTCTCATGCTGTGAGAGGTCGAAATTGGTACGAGAATGGATGCCTTCCACTTCCTTGAATCCGAAAGGCATACGGAATTCTATATCAGTTGCAGCATTAGCATAATGAGCCAACTTGTCATGGTCGTGGAAACGATAGTTCTCAACGCCGAAGCCGAGAGCCTGATGCCATTTCATACGGGTTTCCTTCCATTTTGCAAACCAATCCAGTTCTGTGCCAGGTTGAATGAAATATTGCATTTCCATTTGCTCGAACTCCCTCATGCGGAAGATGAACTGACGGGCAACTATCTCGTTGCGGAATGCTTTTCCTATCTGTGCAATACCGAAAGGCAGTTTCATGCGACCAGTCTTCTGCACATTCAGATAGTTCACGAAAATACCCTGCGCCGTCTCAGGACGCAGATAGACCTTGCTTGCACCTTCGGCAGTAGAACCGAATTCCGTTGCAAACATCAAGTTGAACTGGCGCACTTCAGTCCAGTTTCTTGTACCGCTGATAGGACAGACAATTTCCTCGTCGAGAATAATCTGGCGCAATTCGTTAAGGTTCATGTCATTCATTGCCTTTTGAAAACGGATATGCAGAGCATCGCGCTTTTCGGCAATTTCCTTAACTTTCGGTGATGTCTCCAGATATTGCTGCTCATTAAAACTATCACCAAAACGTTTCTTTGCTTTGGCAACTTCCTTTTCTATCTTTTCGTCGTACTTAGCCATCTGATCTTCGATAAGCACGTCAGCGCGATAGCGTTTCTTGGAATCACGGTTGTCGATAAGAGGATCGTTGAACGCATCAACATGTCCGCTTGCCTTCCAAATAGTAGGGTGCATGAATATGGCTGAATCAATGCCGACGATATTGTCGTGGAGCAGTACCATGCTCTTCCACCAATATTCCTTGATATTGTTTTTCAGTTCCACACCATTCTGTCCATAGTCATAAACAGCAGCCAAACCATCATAAACATCACTGCTTGGGAAAACAAAACCATATTCCTTGCAATGAGAAACTATTTTCTTAAAAACATCTTCCTGTGCCATTTTCTTAATATATTTTTTTAATTAGGCTGCAAAGATAGGAAAAAACTTTGTTTTTTAATTGATAATTGATAATTGACAATTGATAATTATGATTTTTTAATAGTTGGTCGTTTGGTGGGTTTTAAAAACAAAAAAGCCGATGACGTAACTGAAGGCTGTTCCAGCCACACAGATGGTCTTGAATGTTTGATAATAAATTCTCATCCATTCAATTCTATCTGTTTGGACTCTCTGCGAGAGTCCAAACAGTTTCTATCGGAGAAAAAGCATCCCAAGGGATGAGATAAAGCCTCGCGATGCGATGAGAAAAAGATGTTTTGCGATAAAAAGCTCTGTAGGAGCGCAATAACATAGCGTAGTGCGTTAGCGCCACGTAATTGGATAGGATATCCTCTAAAGCGCTGTAAGTGCATAGTCAAAACGAACTTTGTCTCTGCTCTCACTACGCCCCTTTTTTTCGATGGTAAAATTCATAAATGTGCGCCTGACAGGAATCGAACCTGCACATCGTAAGATACTAGATCCTAAGTCTAGCGCGTCTGCCAATTCCGCCACAGGCGCTAAAAGCGGTGCAAAGGTAAGAAAAAACTTTGGTTTTTTTATTCACAATGCACAATTCACAATGCACAATTATGATTTTTTAACCATAGCAACTAAATTCCTGCGGAATATGAGTCTTGATGATTTGCGAGGCCTTCTTTCAGGAAATCAATGAAGGCTGGCACATCTTCATCGTAACTGCGTGGGGATGTCAACTGATTTTCATCGGCACCAATCAGTACATAGTATGGTTGCGCATTAGCACCATACTTCTCTTGCTGAAGTTTGCTCCACTTCTCCCCTATTCCATCACGCTTGTCATCAACATAGAGCGTTACTACAATGTAGTCATTTTCCATTATCTTCTTGACTTCAGGATCGGTGAATACCGCTGCTTCCATCTTACGGCAGTTCACACAGCCGTAACCAGTGAAATCAATGAATACAGGTTTTCCTTGCTTCTCGGCTGCCTTTAGTGCCAAGTAGTAATCATCATAGTGGTTTTCGTTCAGGCTTTGTTCCATAGGAGGCAAGAAAGCACTTACCTGTTTCAGAGGTGCGCCCCACATTCCTGGAATGAGATAGCCAGTAAGCACTCCACCCAATAGGATAACAATAAGTTTG
>JAZLEX010000177.1:0-4945 GCA_045615485.1 Prevotella sp. | reverse complement strand
CAAGATGTAGGTTGCAATTGTCGTAATGTCGTTCACGTTTACACTACCATCATTATTGGCATCTCCCAAAAGAACATCAGAATCATTTGCACCAAAGAGATAAATATCTGTGATGTATGCTGAACTGCCGCCAAGGACTTGCTTCACACGTACAAACACTTCATCTGTGCCATTGTAAGCTCTTTCAACTCTCGTCCAGTTTCTTCCTACATTAGGTGTTTTTACACTGTCGATTGCTACCCAGCCATTTACATCTGTTGTGTCTTTTGAAACAGCTATTTCAAATGTATGCTGAGATACGGTAGGAGAATCATCTGATGGCTTCTGACCGTTTCCAATTACTGCAAATACATTGAACGGACCCTTGAAAGCTTTTATTGTCTCTATACTTGCATTCGCAGGTTCACCATCTTTCTTACCACCGAACTGAATACATCCGCTTGTAATCAATTTGTCGGAGTTGTCAAGGTCGTCAACCTTCCAAGCATTGTAAGCTGCTGAGTTGGCAAGGTCGTAAGTCACACTCATCTTTAACCAGTCCATCACCTGTCCGTAAGATTTCAGTTGCCAATCAAGGTTCAAACTATCCTCAACCTCTGCGCCATCTGCAAGTTTTACTCCCTGAGTTTCAGGAGCAAGAGGAACAGTAATGATTTCACCAGTTTCTGGGTCAACATCTTCCTGATACATGCTACGAGCACTCTTTCGCCAAGAGAAATAGTAGTCTGTTGATGTGCTGCCTGCATTCCAGTCTGCAGAACTACAGTTAATATGCGTGATTACATTGCGACGAGGGGAACTAATTGGCTGAATTGTTTCCTCTGCAGTTTCCGATGTTACCCGCATATTACTTACTGTAAATGCGTAAATCTGTTTTGCGTCAGGAATATAATATACTTGCAAAGGTTCAGTATATACAGATGATACCGTAACGTCTCTTTCGCCTGTGTAATTGTAATATATGGTGAGTTCCTCACCATCTGCAGGTTCGATGCCATGAGCGATTGTTATGTCTGCGGCTTCGCCACTGCTTCTTTTGCTTATGGTAATGACTGGTTTGCTCAACTGGTCGAGCATCACTACATTTGCCGAAGCCACTTCGCTCAGTTTGTAGCCTTCACCAAGTGCAACAGCTTTGATTGTGCAATCTTCGGTTAATGTTATAGGTTCTGTATAAAGTGTGCTTTCTATTGTAGGTTCTGTTCCGTCCACAGTATAGTATATAGCCGCCCTTGCCACCTCATTGCTGAAAGAAACCATGGCGCATCTGTCACCGTTTTCAACTTTTATTACAGGGGTTGGAGTAAGACCTATTTCCTGTTTTGAATTGACAAGAATGGATATTGCATTTTCAAGAATTGCCGCACTTTCATCTGGAATGTCGTTTATGGCATCTTCGTTGTATGGCAGGTAAAGGTAACCATTGTGTGTGATATTATGAGAATGTGAGAATATGATTGTTGAATCTTCAATATCTATGAGGTATATTGGATCTTCAGCAAAGTTCCCTGTAAGTTTGACACCACTTGGCAAGACACCATTAGTTAGTGGAAAACCATTGATTTCATCGTCTATTTGTATGTTTTTTGTCAGAGCAGGATTTTCGGATAATATGACAGCCATTTCACTCTGGGCTTCAATTTCTTCTCCATATCCCCATGCTGCATACATTGCCGAATTGAAATTCAGCGTTGGTATCCAAGGAATTATTCCTTTGAGGTAATTTGCATTTTCTTCTGTAGCCTCTATCGTTGGGTCAATGGCTATAAAATCGAATTTGCGCAATGTTGTTGTATCAGGTTTTGCTTCACCAATGTTTATCAATTCCACATCATTAGTTCCAAGAGCAACCAATTTATCTTTTACTGCACTCGGTGTTCCTGAATAAATATATCCGAATTTGTTTCTTGAAAGTGTGATTTGCAGTTTAGGAGCATTTTCTGAGCCTATACCAGCAAGGTAGCCACCCGCATTTGCATTTGAGAAGATAAAATAGATGTGTCCTATCTTAGCCATAGTGCTGACAGCTTCGGTAACATCAATGGTTCTTGTAACGGCAGTCGTTGTCAGGTCGTTGTATGCCACCAGTTGCGTACCAAATGCTGGCAACAATGTCAGCGATTCTGGATTGTCGAAATCAATTGTAAAGTCAGATGGTGCATAATAAATATCAGTCAGACGTTTTGTCTTGCTGCCTGCCTTGATATTAAAAGTAAAATCTGCCTCTGATACGACATAGCCTTCAGGGATATCAAAGGTGAAATAAGTGTACGCTTGTCCAGCCCATGCTAATTCGCCCCAGTTGTTGTAGTAGTGACTTTCCTGATCAAGGAATACACCAGGTTCATTGCTACCGCCCTGAACAGAAATGATGTGTGTCAGTGTAGCTTCGATTGTTGTGTCTGCATGACAATAGCCAAATGCCATTACCATGAGAATTAAAAGTAATGATTTTCTCATATCAGTTTTAATTGAGTTAATGTTTTGTTTTGATAGTAATTATAGTTTGCCTAATATCATTTCCGCAATAGTTGTAATATCATTTACGTTTATCGTACCGTCTGCATTAGCATCGGCTGCCTCTGTATATTCTTCACCTGTGAGGATGATGCTTGACACTTTGGTAATATCATTTACATTTATTTCACCATCACCATTTGCATCACCACGCAGGGCTGCTACTTTCAACACTCCTGTTGTCAGCAATGTTGATGTGTCCCAAATGTATTTTTTCGGATAGATATCCACAATGCTGCCTGTAGGCTTTGTTGTTCCTATCGTAAATACTCTCAACATGGTGTTTGGTTTCAACTGCATTTCGCTTGCTGTCTCATCGATGGTTAATGTGGCATTGGTCAGAGTGGCACCTCCATTTAGTGTGATGGAATTTGTAATTATTGCCAAATCTGTTGCCTTGATAGGTATCGTCACATTACTGCTGGCTACTGTCAGTTTTGCCGAGAGTGTAAGCTTGCTGCCACTTACATTATAGCCATCGCCTGCAAAGATTGTTGCACCTTTGCTGACAGCAACTTGACCTGCTAATGTTCCCTTGCCGCCAAGTGCAGCGCTATCGGTAACTGTTATTATGCCTTTGCCTGTATGCTTGCCATTGATTATCAGCCTGCCTCCTTTTACGGTTGTCTTGCCTTTGTAATCATTTGTTCCCGAAAGACTCCAGTCTCCTGTTCCTACTTTTACGATATTCACAGTGCCAGTATGCCCACTGCCGGAACAAGAATAATTATTGATTACGCCGTTGAAAGTTTCATTTGTGTTGGCACTTCCTATTGTCCAGATGGTATTGAATCCGTCTGTCTGTTTACTCGACCCACGAAGTTCGGTTCCTGCGTCACCAGATAGTCCACCAAGTGTATATTCACCATTGGTATCCCATCCTACGGCACATGCTCCATTCTTCAAGACTACTACCCCATTTGGAATACTCTTCTGCTTGTTCAGCAGGAAAAGGTTACCTTTTGCAGCGGCATTAGCTATCAGTGTACCAGTAAATCCGCTCCAGTCGCCTTGAATGTATTCCCTGACATACGGAATATTGAACTGCAATGTTCCTCCACCAGTAACTTTGCTGCTGATGTAGCAATTTCTGTTTGGGGAGAGGTAAGAGGTTACGCTATCCGCGATTTCAATCGGAAATGAATATGTTTCATAATTTGCAGATTCACCAGCAGTTTTTAATGTTCCTCCAGCTAATACCAATTTACTGCTTTCTCCAATTCCCTTGTTAGATATTTCTGGAGTGCTGAGGTAGAGTGTACCGCCCTTTAGTATAGTCTTACCTGTATAGCCGAAGAAATTTGCCGTACCGACTGTTATCTGTCCCTTGCCGTCAACGATGAAATTTGCTGAGTTTCCTGTATCTTCAATACGCCCATTCATTGTTACCGTAGCATTCTTCGCAATGCTGAAAGTTGTTTCTTTCATCAAACTTGCACTACGGTTGGTTGTTGTCGATTCTCCAGTATATTGATAAGTTCCTCCATCCATCAGCCAATTTTGAGCAAATTCTGAACTTGCGCCTATTGCACTGCTTACTCCACCATTTTTCAGAGTGTTGAATTCCAGCGTTCCACCATGCAGGGCTGTTGTTCCATTGTATGAGTTTAGCGTGTTGATTATCAAAGTACCGTTGCCTCCTTTGTTGACAGATGTGGTATCACCGCTTATTCCCCCATTACCTTCAAACGCAATGTTTCCATCTCCTCGAACCACAACTGCTCCTGGGGAGATTGGGTCATTTACGGTTATATGATTAAGAGTTGATGATTGAGAATCTTCGTTAGTTATATCAAACAATACGTTCTGCCCATTTTGATAACTTTCTGCTCCTGTCCAGCCAGTGCCGCCAACTGTCCAATTTGTGACATCTTTTGTCCAAACGACATCAGCCTGGAAATTATCCACATCGACTATGTTTGCACCTTCTGGGCGTGTCTTGAAATTGACTGTCGGAGTATATTCGGAATATTGAGTGCCTTTATATGCACGAATCCTTATATTGTAAGACTTACCCGGCTGTAAACCTGTAATCTCAAAACGTCTTGTCTCGTAGTCTTTATCTGTTGATTCTGCGCGTGCTATTTCTTTACCATCAACTTCTATAGCAAAACCTTCTTCTCCCTCCGTATAGTCGTGCCATGTTATCACCATACTCGTCTTTGAAGTGCTTTCTTGTTCGAGTTGAACAGGAGTGCGCAAATAGAAGTCACGGTCGTCTGCTGTTATACTGTTAATGTAATTCTCAATATTCACATAGCCATTGTCCGAAACAACCATTGCATCATCTTTTGCTGGATTTGTGCCGTTTTCTTTCTCCCAATCATCAGGCATTCCGTCACCATCACTGTCTGTACGCTTAGTGCCTTTCCACATGCTCCATGTTTCTGGCGTACCGATAAACAGATTTTTTTCATTCGAAATCAGT
>JAZLEX010000176.1:0-5422 GCA_045615485.1 Prevotella sp. | reverse complement strand
CGCGCAAAGGTACAAAATAATAATAATATAATGATTATTAAATCATATTTTTCTCCTTATATTAACAACATTTAACGCAATTGCGTCAATCGAGTAACTACTCAGCCTTTTGGTTGTTTAATCCGCTGTGCGGCTTTTATTCCTCCGCACCTCGGCATAGTGAAAGTAAACTTTCTCTCTGCTCTCGGTTTGTCGTCAGTTGGTCGTTTATGGTTGTCGGAGTATATGAAATTATGTCGCCCATACAGGGCTTAAATGAGATAATATCCTAATACACAGGGTTATCACCCTGTGCTATGTTATACCGTCCTTACAGGACTTATGGGATAAAAGCTCTGTAGGAGCGTAATAACATAGCGTAGTGCGATAGCGCTACGTAATTGGATAGGTAGTCCTCAAAAGTGCCTGAGCACCTACGGAGCGCAAGAAATAAATAGTAAATAGTAAATTGTAAATTGTAAATCTGCTCGATTTTGGCTCAAATCGGTTGATTTTAGTTAAAAATGGAACTTTTGGAACTTTCGGAACGATCTAAACGCGAATTTTGGGAAATAAAATATGGTTATGGGTTGTGGTTAGAATGGCATTCCTACTGCAAAGTGGAAGGTGAAATCTCGAGAGAATTTTGGATGAATGATTGGATAATGCCAATCGCCTTCTTCGTATGCTGGATTGATAGCCTTCATTGCAGCATCAAATCTCAAAATAAAATAATCAAAGTTTAGTCGCAAGCCAAGTCCATAACTGGCTGCTATTTCTGACAGGAATGAGGTGAAACGAAACTTACCGTCAGGCTGATCGGCATAATCACGCAAAGTCCAAATGTTTCCTGCATCGATGAAGATTGCACCATTGAATTTCCAAAACAGATAGGTGCGAAATTCTGCATTCAAGTCGAGCTTCATGTCGCCTGTTTGGTTGATGAAATTGATATTTCCGTCCATACTTGAATATTTTCCTGGTCCTAAACCTCTGACGCTCCAACCACGCACAGAGTTGGCACCTCCCGAAAAATAGCGTTTTTCAAATGGTAGTATTGATGAATTACCGTATGGGTAGGCAATTCCAAGACCTGCATGCAGGACTAACGAGTTGTTGTTGTCGATATGGAAATTGTGGACATAGTCGAAATCACCTTTTACGTACTGTGCATTAGCAATACCGAATGGCATGTACTGATTATCAGCATTTTTTTTCGCAGAGAATACTGCTGACAATCCTGTCAGAAGATTGCCTGCCGACTCAATATTGAATTTCCATGCATCAGTGCCATTATTGAATGACATTCCGAAACTGAGATTCATGATAAATAGATTCTCATAGTTGTATTTGAGTATGGCATTTTTAGTGGTTTCACCTTCAAGATATTCTTTTTTGAATGTTTCTGAAATCCAAGGCATTGACACAAAATTAAGATTGAGGAAATCAAACTTATACGACAGATTTTTTGCTGCATTAGTCCATCTGTAGCGCCAGCTGCCAGAAAAGACTCGTCGGTGGAATTCCGGACGATTCTGTAGATTGTAGGAAACAGCCAACTCGGATGTTGCCAACATCGATTGCTTGATTCTGCTGGAGAGGAATGGCATTATGAAACGTGGGAATGAGAGTTTTGTTTCTATTCCATATTCTTCATAATGATGTCCATCGTAGCCTTTCAGTTCCTTAATGTGTTCGTAAGCAAAACGTGGTTCTATTGAAAAAGTCTCACTGCCATGAAAAAGATTTCTGTTCTCGTATGCTGCTTTTACTGCTAATCCCAAATCGCCTGCTGTGTTTGTGCCCTCTGGCTGGAAACTGATGGTTGATGGTTTGGCTGTGTTTATATGCAGGTCACAGTCTATTGTCCGCAGTGAGTCGTTTTCTTTTAGCGAAATATTTGTGTATTTGATTGCCGAAAGGCGTGCAAAACGACTGTATGTCTGCTGCAATGCATCTTCCTCGAACAATCCTCCTTCTTTAAGCACGGTGTTTTCCACCAACACGCTTTTACGGATATTTAATTTGCCTTCATCTGTTGTATAGTTTATGCTTCCGATTGTATATACAGGATGACTGACTGGCTCCATTCTGTTGTTTGCTCGATACAGGTCTAATTGCATGGTTACATCTACCATTGTAGAACCAGCCAATGTATCAACCAAATAAGTAATAAAATCTTTATTGAAACGATAATACCCCATATTGGTCAGTTTGGAGGAAATACGCTTTCGTTCTGCATCAAGAATATCCACATCCAGAGGTGTTCCTTTATGCAGAATCCTCATCTCATCTGTTTCGGACATTATTATCTGCTCTATTTTCGAGTCCTTGATGTTGTATGCCACATTCCGTATGTAGTAGCCCTCGCCTGGCACAAGTGTGTATGTTATCGAAATTTTGCGTTTTTTTATTACAGTATCAACATCTGTGTGTCCTTTCAGATAGCCTTTGTTCATAAGGGCAATGTCAAGGTTCTTTCGTGTTTCTTCCATTTGCCTATCGTTATAGACTACAGGAGCCTCACCAATGGTATGGAGGAAACGGTTCACCCATTTTGCAGTATCACGACCTGCAAGGGAATAGGTGCGAAGTGGAATTTTAAACAATGAGAACAGACGTGAATTGGAGGTCAGTTTGACAAAATCCTTTACACTCTTGGGGTCAACATCCTCAGAACTGCTCTTTACCTTTACTCTTTCGACAAGATATTGACCTTCTGGAACAAACTTTGTCGTTGAGCAAGAGGCAAGGCAAATTACCAATATGCCAGAAAGCAGCGTAAAAATGAGTTTACGATTCACCATTCCCAATATACAATTTATGCTTTGCAACTTTCAGTCTGTCTTCGAAACTCTGCAAGCGTAACGGCTGTGGCTACGGCAACATTCAGGCTTTCTGCCCCTTCACGTGATGATGGTATTAGCAATCGGTGAATTATCTTCTCCGCCAAAGCGGCAGATATTCCATTGCCTTCGTTCCCCATTACAATAAAACCTATTGCCGACAACTCTTGACTGTACAGGCTGTTCCCATCAAGGAATGTCCCATAAACGGGAAGAGAAGGGTATTTGTCGATTAGTTCTATAAGATTGCAATAAGTAACGTTTACTCTGGCAAGACTGCCCATCGTAGCCTGAACCACTTTCGGGCTCCAGCAATCAGCGGTATCAGTCGAACAAAAAATATTATCAATGCCAAACCAATCGGCAATACGTATTATCGTACCTAAATTTCCAGGATCTTGTATGCAATCCAACAAGAGCGACAGATGAGAAGAAATGTAGTCATTGTAGGATGTGGCTTCATCAGTCTTTGATGGAATCTTGAAGATTCCAAGTTTACCTTGTGGGTTTTTCAGGAAAGATGCTTTGCGCACATCATCAGCATCATCGAAAAGTTTTACGCACTCGAACCTTTTTTGCAGTTCACCGATAACCTTCGGTCCTTCTGCCACAAAAAGTCCTTCGGCATCGCGAAACTTTTTGTGTTCTAATGACTTTATGAGTTTTATTTCAGCCTTACTAATCATTTGTACATGTACCTTCTTATGCTCTTCTTGGCTGTTTTTATAAATTCTGACTGCTGTAGTTCGATATTCGTTATTTTTGAATACGACGGCATTTCCTTATTTAAAGCATTGAGATTTTCGCACATTATGCTTTCCAAATCATCTTTGTCAAGACCTATTTTCTTTGCCTCATCATAATCAGGATATACAAGTGCATATAGTTTCTCATCGCGCTGCACAACGATGCTTTCCAAAACAAATGGTAACGAATTAAGTTTGTCTTCTATTTCCTCTGGATAGATGTTTTGTCCGTTGGCACCGAGAAGCATGTTCTTGCTACGTCCCTTAATATACACATTTCCAGCCTCATCAATCAAACCCAAATCGCCCGTATGGAACCATCCATCTTCATCTATTGATGCTTTCGTTAGTTCATCGTCTTTATAATAACCTGTCATCACATTCAATCCACGGATGTAAATCTCACCAGGTATGTTCATCGGGTCTGGACTCATTATCTGCAGTTCATTGTTGATTGCGACTTTTCCGCAACTGCATGGGACGAACTCCTTCCAATCTTCGTAGCATATAATTGGCGCACATTCAGTTGCTCCGTAACCGATGGTGAAAGGGAAATTTATCTTATGCAAAAATGCCTCAACTTCCTGACTCATCGCTGCACCACCTATTATTATCTCATAGAAATTACCACCAAACAGTGAAATTAGTTTGTTGCACAATTTTTCACGTATTATCTTGTTGACTCCTGGTGTATTCATTAGCATTTTCATACGTGGATGCTGCAATGCAGGCAGAACACGTTTCTTGATTATCTTCTCCAAAATCAAAGGCACCGAAATAATTATTGCTGGTTTGATTTCCGAAAAAGCTGTCAACAGCACTGCTGGTGAAGGTATTCTGTTTAAAAAATACACATGGCAACCGATGGATATTTCATAAACAAGTTCAAATGCCATTCCATACATGTGTGCCAAAGGTAAGATACTAATAACCTTTGAACCTGCATGAACACGATTTCCCATTACATGAATGGCAAATTGACGATTGCTCCATAATGCTCTGTATGGCAGCATTACACCCTTGGAATACCCAGTCGTTCCACTTGTATAATTGATAAGTGCCACCTCATCAGGGTCTTTCTCCTTATAATATTGCACATGCTCCTCACGGAAATGCTTAGGATATTTTTCTCCAAACAATGCATTCAGATTTTCTCTCGCATGTTTCAGGCGTTCCGACCTGCATACCATTAACGAAAAATCTGGAATATTTATTATTCCTTCCAATTTCGGCATTGCTTCGGGATTGATTACCGTTTTCACATAGTCACCAACAAATAATAGTTTGGTGTCACTATGATTTACACAGTTATGAATCTGTTCAGCAGTAAACTCATGTAGCAATGGTACGGCAACAGCGCCGTATGTAATTGTTGCAAAAAATGCAACCGCCCAATTTACACAATTTCTGCCGCATAGCGCTATCTTGTCACCACGCTCAATGCCACTTTTCTCAAAAAGAATGTGAAGTTTTTCGATTTTCCTTGCTAAATCCTTATAGTATAATGTAACACCATTATAATCGGTCAATGCTTCAAGGTTCCAATGCTCCTTGATGCTGTTTTCTATTATTGCATTAAAACTACCTATTTCTTCTTTTTGGGGTATTCTCATTGCACAACATTTAAAATTTTGTGCAAAATTACAAACTTATTTGCACATTTCCAAATTTTTTGTGCATAAATTTGTAAAATCATACTTTTTGCCTCATTTTTTAGGGTCAGTGGAAAAATACTGGGGAAAGATAAAGGAAAACTATCAAAGATTTTGTAACTTTGTGCCATGAATATGCTTGAACAATTAACCCGTCTGGTTCTCCCCAAGGAGATTCTTGATTATTTTGATATCGTAA
>JAZLEX010000175.1:0-5028 GCA_045615485.1 Prevotella sp. | reverse complement strand
AGCATGCAGGACCGCAATTCGGATTGACTTTCCGTTATACATGTGAAAAATATTTCAAAAGCATTTGTGCACTTCAAGTAGAATTGAACTATTCAAGCATAGGATTTAAGGAAAAAATACAGGATGTCAACCGTAATCCTGTGATAAATCTTGAAACTGGCGAAGCAGAAAAATATTCGCGCACGATGAATTATTTGCAGATGCCATTACTTGCCCGACTTGGATGGGGTGGGGAAGACAAAGGCTTCCAGTTCTATATTGTGGCTGGTCCGCAAATAGGACTATTTCTCAATGAATCAACAAACACCAATTACGAATACAGCCAGCGCCATAATGTGGATCCTGACAACAGACGCTCCTCGCTTGTTGACACGATGGAAGTGATGCCAGTCGAAAATAAGTTTGACTATGGAATCACAGCAGGTGTGGGATTTGAGTTCTCCCGTCCTAAATTAGGACATTTCGCACTTGATGCAAGATACTATTATGGGTTGGGAGATATCTACGGCAATACAAAAAGAGATTATTTCGGCTCATCAAATCATGGAACGATAGTAATAAAATTAGCATATCTTTTCGATATAAGGAAAACCAAGAATAAGTTAAATTTTAAATAATACAATTATGACAGAAATTATTCAACAGAAAATGAATGACAAAGCATGGGTGAGATGGACAGTCCTCATACTTGTCGCTTTGATGATGTTTTTTGGCTACATGTTTGTTGACGTAATGTCACCACTCCAGGCTCTTATTGAACAAGAGAGAGGATGGACTCCTGATGTGTTTGGCACATACGCTGCAGGTGAATACATCCTTAATGTATGCGGTTTCCTCATTATCGCGGGTATTATACTCGACAAGATGGGAGTGCGCTTCACTGGCGAATTGAGTGCTTCAATGATGTTTATCGGTGCCTGCATAAAATATGTAGGTATAACAGATTGGTTCCAAACCACAGATTTTGCAGCCTGGCTTAACTCTTGGTGGGTTGACATGCCAGCAAGCGCAAAGATGGCAGCACTGGGTTTCATGATATTCGGTTGTGGTTGCGAGATGGCTGGGACAACCGTCTCTAAAATTATAGCAAAATGGTTTAAGGGTAAAGAAATGGCGCTCGCCATGGGACTCGAAATGGCTATTGCACGTATTGGTGTGTTTACAATCTTTACCATCTCTCCTTTGATTGCTGCAAAGATGGGAACGGTTGTGGCTCCAGTCGGATTCTGCACGGTTTTATTGCTAATCGGACTCATCACCTTCACGGTGTTCACGTTTATGGACAAGAAATTCGACAAGCAGCTTGGCGCTGATGCTAAAGAAGATAATTCTGAAGAAGAATTCAAAGTAAGTGATATTGGAAAGATTTTCTCAAGCCAGGTGTTCTGGATTGTTGCCTTGCTTTGCGTGTTGTATTATTCTGCAATTTTCCCATTCCAGCGTTATGGCGCAAATATGTTGCAATGTAACTTGGATGGTATCAGTCCTGAAAATGCTTCAAACATTTTCCGCTGGTTTCCGATTGGTGCAGCGGTCATCACTCCATTCCTTGGCAGTTTCCTTGACCATAAAGGCAAAGGCGCAACTATGCTGATATGGGGAGCATTATTGCTTATTTGCTGCCACTTAATATTCGCGTTTGTCCTGCCAGAGACAAAAAGTCCATTTATTGCATACGCTACTATTGTTCTGCTGGGCATCTCGTTTGCTCTTGTTCCTGCAGCCCTTTGGCCAAGCGTACCAAAGATTATTGATGAGAAAGTGCTGGGAAGTGCATACTGCTTGATTTTCTGGGTGCAGAATTTCGGACTTTGTTTCGTACCAATGCTGATTGGTTCATTGCTCGCTTCAACAAATGCTGCCAACCCTGCAGTTATTGCTGCCAAGGCTGCAAATGCAGATTTTATTCCGTACGATTACACTATTCCTCTGGTAGTCTTTGCTTGTTTTGGAGTCATCGCATTCTTCTTTGCAATTTATCTGAAGATACTCGACAAGAAGAAAGGCTATGGGCTCGAAAAAGCAAATATTCAATAAAACACACCTGAAGTGTGAGATATAGGAGTTTAACATTACTTGGAAATTGTTAATAATAAAAATAAAAAACTATGTTTGAAAATCAACCTAAAGGTTTATTTGCCTTGGCATTAGCCAACACTGGCGAGCGTTTTGGTTACTACACCATGCTTGCAGTTTTTGTTTTGTTCTTGCAGGCTAATTTCAATTTGTCTCCAGGGGCATCTATGAGTATCTATTCATCATTCTTGATGTTTGTCTATTTCCTTCCTCTTTTCGGAGGTATGCTTGCCGATAAAATCGGTTTCGGAAAGTGCGTCACTATTGGTATCTTTGTAATGCTAATCGGCTACTTGTTGTTGGCTATTCCAGCAGGAGCAGGCAGCACTGCGTATGCTTACATGATAGCAGCACTTGTATTGATAAGCATTGGTACTGCTCTGTTTAAAGGTAACTTACAGGTAATGGTAGGCAACCTTTACGATAATCCTAAATACGCTGCCAGACGTGATTCTGCTTTCTCCATTTTCTACATGGCTATCAATATTGGTGCTATGTTTGCTCCTACAGCAGCCATCAAAATGATGGATTATGCCCAGCATACATTGGGATACAGCGAAGCTGATTCTTACCACTTTGCATTTGGCGTGGCTTGCATTTCATTATTGGTATCAATAGCCATTTATTACGCATTCCGTTCTTGGTTCAAGACTGCTGAAAAAGGAAGCGTTGTCGAGAAAGGCTCTGAGGCAGCTCCTGTTGAGGAACTCTCAAAGGAAGAGACTAAGCAACGTATCGTGGCTTTGTGTCTCGTATTTGCTGTGGTAATCTTCTTCTGGATGGCATTCCATCAGAATGGCGCTACACTTACTCAGTTTGCAAAGGATTATACAGCTCAGTCTTCAACTGGTGTACAAAGCATGCTGTTCGATGTTTGGAATCTGGTGGCAGTAGTATTTATTGTTTATGCTTTGTTCTCTTTGTTCCAGAGTAAGAGTGGCAAGGGAAGAACCATCTCTGGATTGGTAATCATTCTTGCTGGTGCATATTTGGCTTATCAATACAATGCTTTGCCTGAAACAACTGCAGTTGAGGCTCCAATATTCCAGCAGTTCAATCCATTCTATGTTGTGGCTTTGACTCCAGTATCACTTGCAATCTTCAGCGCATTGGCAAAGAAAGGCAAAGAACCTGTTGCTCCAATGAAGATAGCATTGGGTATGCTTGTGGCTGCATGTGCCTACCTCATCATGACTGGCTGTTCATTGACATTGCTCTCACCTACAGAGCAGGTTGCTGCAGGCTGTGTTGATAGGGTTTCTCCAAACTGGCTTATCTCTACGTATCTCGTTCTGACATTCGCAGAACTTCTGCTGTCGCCTATGGGAATAAGTTTTGTAAGCAAGGTTGCTCCTCCTAAATATAAAGGTATGATGATGGGTGGATGGTTTGTTGCCACAGCTCTTGGCAACCAGCTCGTTTTCATCCCTGGACTCATCTGGGACGAAACTCCTCAGTTGGCATACGTATGGATTCTTCTGATGGCACTTTGCCTGTTGAGTTTCTTGTTCATCATGTCACAGATGAAGAAACTCAAGAAGGTTGCATAGCTATAAGAAAAAACTTTTGTTTTTTTTCCACTGACTCGTCAGGGATACAAAAAAAGCGATGTTTGAACATCGCTTTTTTTAATTCTTAATCCCACCCAAATACTTAAAGGTGAAATATTTTCCTTTAGGTGCAGGAAACTGACAGCGCTTATCAACCCTGCTTATCAGATGATCCACAATCCTGTCATAACACTCCTGACCGCAAGAGGCTTTACATGCAACAACAAACGGAGTGTCAATATATTGGCATTTACCTGAACCTGGTATTATTGTAACGCGTTTGAATATAAAAGTTCCTTCATACCAGCCGGGCTTAATCACAGCCAATGCAGAAGTTGCCTCCATAATGTCATTTGGTTTTGGTGGGGCTTTTCTTAGAGCTTTCTTATCCTTAAAATCCTGCATTGTCTCTGCTTCGGTTTTTATAATAATGAAATAAGAATGCTGATGCACTTTGTATCGTTTTGGGTATCCCACTGAACCAACAGCATATTCCCTGATGTCTTTTTCAGTTTCTGTATTCAATTCTATTTCAGGAATGGAGTGCAGAAAGTCCAATGCCTCGTCCACACTATGAGCCAAAGCCTCCTCTTCAAAGTACCTTACATATAAATTCATAAAAAAAAGGTAGTAAAAATGTTTTTCTAAAAAAATTGTGCTTGAATAAAAGAGCGGAAAACGGGACTCGGACCCGCGACCCCAACCTTGGCAAGGTTGTGCTCTACCAACTGAGCTATTTCCGCTTGTTAAAAACCCTAAGGGTTCTTTGGTGAAGAGGAGGAGACTCGAACTCCCACGTCGCGATTGACACTACCCCCTCAAAGTAGCGCGTCTACCAATTCCGCCACCTCTCCATCAATATTGAGTAAATTAACTCTGAAAAAAAGTGCCCTGAAAAGGACTCGAACCTTCACGTCTTGCGACACACGCACCTGAAACGTGCGCGTCTACCAATTCCGCCACCAGGGCAGTTAATTTACTTTTGTACAAAAAATACTTATTTCCGACTTATGAGCGGAAAACGGGACTCGGACCCGCGACCCCAACCTTGGCAAGGTTGTGCTCTACCAACTGAGCTATTTCCGCCTGTTATGCCTTTAGCTTCTACAACTTGTAGTAGAGTTTCTTGCTCTACCAACTGAGCTATTTCCGCCTAAAAATAACGCCATATTTTCAAAAGCGACTGCAAAGGTATGAAAAAGATAACGAACTTTCATTACTATTGCCTTATTTTTTAACCTTAATTAACAAGAAATAATGATTTTAGTAACTGCTCAGCTATTTTAAAAAGGGTGATGTGCTGTACCAATAGCGAACCTTGAAGTTTAGATCAAAATACTTCCGAAGTCAAATAAAATTTACAATCACAATGTACAATTAGGAATGTGGAATTAGATTTTTA
>JAZLEX010000174.1:0-2764 GCA_045615485.1 Prevotella sp. | reverse complement strand
CACAGATTGAATCTGGACAATGTCTCGCCACGTGACCTATTTGAGACCTACATGCCAGCATTCAAATCATTAGTAATGGATGCTGGAGTAAAAGAGGTGATGTGTGCCTACCAGCGATTATACGACGAACCATGTTGTGGCAGCAATAAACTGCTCACGCAAATACTCCGTAATGAATGGGGATTCAAAGGCTTGGTGGTCAGCGATTGCGGTGCAATCAGGGATTTCTATGCAGAAGGTCATCACGAAGTGTCTCCAAACAAAGAAAGTGCTGGAGCGAAAGCAGTACTGGCTGGTACCGATGTGAACTGCGGTAGTGTATATAACAGCCTGCCGCAATCTGTTGAACAAGGCTACATCAAAGAAAGCGACATTGACGTAAGTGTGAAAAGACTGCTTGAAGGGCGTTTTGAATTGGGCGACTTTGATGCCAACGAACTAAACGACTGGACACAGATTCCTCTCTCTTGCGTATGTTCACCAAAACACAAGCAGATTGCACTCGACATGGCACGGGAATCAATAGTTTTGTTGCACAACAAGAAAAATACTCTTCCGCTGAAGAAAACCGACCGTTTCATCGTTATGGGTCCGAATGCTGCCGACTCAGTTGTGATGTGGAGCATCTATTATGGTAATCCTACCCATACTGTCACCATCAAGGAAGGAATTGACACCAAGACCTCAGCCTATAATTTCACAGCCCCATTCTATAAGGCTTGCGAACTGACAAGTTTTAATGTCGCAGCCAACAAGAATGTACAGAAAGTACTCGAATATGGCACCGATGATTTTATTCCAGAATTAGATTCCAAAGAAACATCACGCAGCATTGAGACAGCATTGCAGGAAGCAAAAGACTACAACACCGTGATATTTGTTGGCGGTATCTCACCTATTATCGAACGCGAAGAAGCACGCATTGATTTGCCTGGCTTCAAGGGAGGCGACCGCACCAGTATAGAACTTCCACAAGTGCAACGCGATATTTTGAACGCTTTGCACAAGGCTGGCAAGAAAGTCATTTTCGTCAGTTGCAGCGGTTCAGCAATAGCAATGACACCAGAACTCGAAAGTTGTGATGCTATTCTGCAAGTCTGGTATCCTGGCGAACAAGGTGGACATGCCGTTGCCGATGTGCTGTTTGGCGACTACAACCCTTCAGGCAAGTTGCCTGTGACATTCTACAAGGACGATTCTGCGCTTGGAGATTTTGAAGACTACAGCATGAAAGGCAAGACCTACAGATATTTCAATGGTGAAGCACTCTTCCCATTCGGATATGGACTCAGCTATACTACCTTCAAACTGTCAAAACCAGTCTTTGAAAAACAAATCAACGCCACAGCCAAGATTGTTGGAACTGTAAGTTTTGACATAAAGAATACAGGCAAAAAATATGGTACTGAAGTGGTACAGGTTTATCTTAAATGTCTCGACGATGCAGAAGGTCCGATAAAGACATTGCGTGGTTATCAGCGAATAGAGTTGAAAGCAGGCGAAAGCAAACGCATCACCATCGACATGCCAGAATCAGCATTTGAACGCTTCGACACAGAAACAAACACCATGCGCGTCCTTCCAGGCAATTATCAGCTCCTCTGTGGAACAAGTTCTGACATGAAAGACCTGAAAGTAATAAATCTGAAAATAAATTGAAATTCAAACTCATAAAGACAGATAGTGCGAGTGAAGCCAGGACAGGCATCATCACAACAAGCCACGGACAGATAAAGACACCTATCTTCATGCCAGTGGGTACATGTGGTAGTGTTAAGGGTGTACATTTTAGTGAACTGAAAAATCAAATAAATGCACAGATTATCCTTGGCAACACCTACCACCTCTACCTGCGACCAGGACTGGAAACGCTACGCCTTGCAGGTGGACTGCATAAGTTTAATGGTTGGGATAAGCCTATCCTCACCGATTCAGGTGGGTTTCAGGTATTCTCACTTACTGGCATCCGCAAACTGTCAGAAAAAGGTTGCAAGTTCCAGTCTCATATTGATGGTTCACGCCATATCTTTACACCTGAAAATGTTATTGATACCGAACGCATTATAGGTGCCGACATCATGATGGCATTCGATGAATGTCCTCCTGGCGAAAGCGACTACCAATATGCCAAGAAAAGCCTTGGACTCACACAACGCTGGCTTGACAGATGCATCAAGCGTTTCAATGAAACCGAACCACTATACGGTTACCAACAGACATTGTTCCCTATCGTGCAAGGATGTAAATACAAAGACCTGCGACAAGAAGCCGCCAAGTTTGTTGCTGATAAAGGTGCCGATGGCAATGCTATCGGTGGACTGGCAGTTGGAGAACCTACTGAAATAATGTACGAAATGATAGAAGTCGTAAACGACATACTGCCCAAAGACAAACCCCGTTATCTGATGGGAGTTGGCACACCTCAAAACATATTGGAAGCCATCGAACGAGGAGTGGACATGTTCGATTGCGTAATGCCTACACGCAATGGACGTAATGCTCTGCTGTTCACAATGAACGGCACTATGAATATGCGCAACAAGAAATGGGAAAACGACTTCTCACCTATTGATATTGATGGATGCGAAACCGACCTTGTCTATACCAAAGCCTATCTGCACCATCTGTTTAACCCGCAAGAACTTTTGGCGATGCAGATTGCCAGCATTCACAACCTCGCCTTCTATCTGCGACTTGTCACACAAGCCCGCCAACATATAGAAGAAGGAGATTTCACAACATGGAAACGCAGCATTATCGACCA
>JAZLEX010000173.1:0-4838 GCA_045615485.1 Prevotella sp. | reverse complement strand
ACCCGACGGCTCATGCAGAAATGCTTGCCATTACTGCCGCAACCGATTTTTTAGGAGGAAAATATTTACAGGGGTGTACGATTTACGTTACTGTGGAACCATGCGTGATGTGTGCTGGTGCTTTGTCGTGGGCACAAGTGTCGCGTGTTGTGTTTGGTTGCAGCGATGAGAAGCGAGGCTACCAACGCTTTGCTCCGCAGGCTTTGCATCCGAAAACAGAAGTTACGATGCACGTCATGGAGCAGGACTGCCTTGAACTGATGCAAAACTTCTTTAAAGAAAAACGTTGATTCTAATAAGTCAAAAGCTTCTCTGTTTTGGAGCACCGTAGTGCCCTCTATGCACGTGTACTTGTTGGTTGCCATATTCTGAGGGCGCTGCACCCGGTTACTGACCGCTCGCTGTATCGCCCTTCAGGCGAAAATAAGGTAACATGGTATCAGTTACTCCTGCGCCATAAATAGCAAATGTCCAAGAACCGACTAATGTTGATGATGTCTTTTAATCTTATTGAATACACTGCGTTTTGCGTGTGAGCTAAATTATGTTGGTTCAGTCATCAGTATCATTAGTTCATCTTTGAGGTCGTTGGGAAGGTTGATGCCGCGGAGTATTAGGCTACGGTTCCATTCTGGGACTTCCTCTGGTTTCATTGTGTAGAGGACTTCGCGAAACTCTTCGGTCTCGGCATCGGTGTAGGAATCGGAGGGCCTGCCTTTGAAGCGGTCAAGTTCTTCATCTTCAAAATAGATTATTTCGCTAACGGCAGCATTCAGCATACGTATTGCTTCGCATTGTGTCCCATAATCAGCACAAGTGCTTGGGCTATGTTCTGTGCAACTGCTGCATAATGGCATGTGGGTGGGATTTTTATCCTGTGAGGCAGGTGGCATGGCTGATTTGCCGCCTGACGTAAGCACGCGGTATGCGTAATAGGTCATTATCAGCAGTACTACTATTATTGTCAGTATAGTCCAAAACATGGTTTTGCGGTTATGCGGTTATGCGGTTTTGCGGTTATGCGGTTATGCTGTTATGCTGTTATGCGGTTTTTAGACCATCATAACCTCATAATCTTGAAACCAACGGCATTTAAATCATCCCAATAGGTTGGATATGATTTGCTGACTACTTCTGGATTTTCTATTATAAGATATGGCAGTTTTAATGCTAATGGTGCAAATGCCATTGCCATGCGGTGGTCGTTATATGTGGAAATACAGTAATTTCCTTGTCGAAGCTTATTGAACTCGTTGTCAAGTGCATAGATGCGGTCGGTTTCTTTTATGCGCAGAGTGTCAGTGCCTGTGAAATGGTATGGAATGCCCAAACCGAAACAGGTGGCGGCTATGGTTTGTACCAAATCGGGATTGTTGCGAAAATCGCAGGTAAATGGCAGATTAGTAGGGTGTGAACAATGCATTTGAAGAGTTTGCATCAGTTTGGATATGATGGAGTCTCCCTGTATGCTGTCATGGCATAAATTTTTTATTTTTATGTTGCAATCGGGTTGAAACATCATGATTTCGAACCAATACGAGGCGGCTGTCCAGTCGCCTTCTATTTCGAAATGGCAGTCTTTATATCGGCTTGGGGTAACGGAGATTGTTTTTTCATCAGTCCAGCAGACTATTGCTCCGAATCTTCTCATTATCTCAATAGTCAGATCAATGTATGGCTTGGAGACAATATCACCTTGCAAATGCAGTGTGAGTCCATTCTTCAGCAGCGGAGCGATTAGTAGCAGGGCAGAAATGAATTGTGAACTTATAGTAGCATCTATGTTGAGCTCGTTTTTGTAAGTATTTGGAATACCGCCTTTTATGATTAGTGGCGGGAAACCGAATTGCTCCAAATAGTCTGTTTCAGCTCCTAATTGGCGCATGGCATCTGCCAATGGGGCGATAGGTCGTTCTTTCATTCGTTCCGAGCCAGTTAGGATGAAAGTGCCTTGCATTAAGCCTGACAAGGCTGTCAAAAAGCGCATAGCAGTGCCAGAGTTGCCGATGTCGAGGGTTGTTGGCCGTGGATAGGTGTTTGTGTCTATTTTGTCGAGAGTCTGTGCTAAGATACGAATATCTTCGCATTCATTTTCAAATTCTTTGATGAGGGTGGGGGAGGAGGTTGGCGAAATTTCTGATTGTGAAGGAAAAAGATTAATCAGTTTCCGAATTATCAGCACTCTGCTGGCAATGCTTTTTGACATGGGGAGAGTGATTTCTCCATTCAAACGAGATGGTGCTATGATTTTAATCATCAGGCAGCGTGTATAAAAGCATTTACGCCAGAAGCATTAGACTGGCTATTCTCACATATAAGAAAATAGCCAGACGAGGGGGATTATACTAATTGTGAGATAGCATCTTCGCGACTGCCAGGTAGCATATCGACTACAGGTATTTCTATCATTGTGTAGCAGCCTGGAGCCTGTCGCATTGATGCTCGTGCAACATTTACGAGAACCTGTCCTGTCAGTGCAGGATTGTTGATTTTCATGTTGAACTCCATGAGCTGGTTCTGTGTGATACCGCTTACGCCTTTGCGGATAAGGTTGACTCCATGTCCCATGTCGCGTATTTCGTCAATGGAATTGACCGCCATAACGTATGTTTCATCATTGGCAAAGTAAGGGTCGGCTTTAATCAGTTTTGTTACATTTTCGAGAGTAGCACCATCTTCCAACTCGACATATACCATGCGGCGGTGAATGCCCTCACCCTTCGGTATTGTCATAGAGAGTGCATTTTTCACTCCTTCTTTTGAACGAACACAAACAGAGTGCCCCATGCTCATTCCAGGACCGAAATTCGTGTAAGTAAGTCCTTTAGGTGCAAGGCTCTGCATCAATGCTCTGACAATTGAGTCGGAACCTGGATCCCAACCAGCAGAGATTACTGATGCTGTATGGGTCTGCAGATTTATCTGCATCAGTTCCCTGCGATATTCTGGAATCTGGGAATGAATGTCGAAACTATCGACAGTGTTTATGCCTAATGGCAAAATCTGCTTAGCATAGTCTAAGCATGCTCTTGTAGGTGTTGCCAAGATAGCAACATCAACCTTACCCAATTCACGAATATCAGTGACAACCTTGATTGGGTTGCCACTGACAGTTCTGATAATTGTATCCGTATTGCTAATGCTTCTTCTAACGACTCCAGCAATTTCAAAATCATCTGCAGCCTCTAATGCTTGAAGAGCATATTTGCCTATGTTGCCGTAGCCGACAACTGCAGCCCGAATTTTTTCCATATAAAATTCTATTGAGCAGGTGCTTCTTCTACTACAGCACCCTCTTCAGGCTGTTCTTCAACAGGCTCTTCATATTTGCCTGTTTGCCTCAAATATTTCACTATCAGATTGATGACGCTTTGAGGAGCCTTACCTTCAGCCAGTTCCTTTGCCTTTGACAGACATTCAAATGCCAAGTCATTATTGAAAGCCAAAGCACCTCTGCCACGATAGAGATGAGTCATGTAGAAATTAGGCTGCATTTGAACAGCTTGAGCATAGTATTTGTCAGCTTCCTGTATTGCTTCCAGCTGGGTACTGTCGTTTTGGAATTTGTCGTAGTAATAGTTGCCCATTGTTGAAATCATTGTACTTGTAGGTGAGGAAACTGTGCTCAGGTATTTCTTATACATTTCGATGGCCTGATCATCATTCTTCAGAGAGTTGTTGACATCTGCCATAGCAGCATAAATATCATTTCGCTTATCGTTCATTTCCAGAGCTTTGCTGAATGATTCCAGAGCGAGTTCGTACTTCTTGGCACCTTTCAGGATGTGTCCGTAGTAGATGTAGTCAAGGAAGTTCTTTTCTATTGTATTGTCAGCAAAGAATGTTGTTGCTAAAGAGTCAGCAAACTGGTATTGCTGCAAATCAGCCAAGTTGTAGATTCTGAAACGTTTGAATGTAACCTGGTCAGGATATTTTGCTGCGCCAAATTCACAAATCTGATTAGAAGTCTTGAAGTCTTTAAGACCTAATGACAGAGAGAACACATAATTTGCCAAATCCAATTCAGACAATGTGTTTATGTCGCATTCCTTATATGCCTCGGCAGCTTCTTTTGGATGGTTGCCACGGTAGTACATGTTGGCAATCTGCTTCTTTACATTTACACCTTGACAATTCTGTCCCATTTTTTCCAACATCTGACGAGCCTGTACAGGGAACTTATCCTTATAGATATTGGCATATCTGATATAGGCAGTTGTGTCTTGCGGGTTTGCATTGACAGCCTGTTCGTATTCACTTGCAGCTTGTCCTGCATCATCTAATGTGTACCAGTAGTCGCCTAAGAAAATATGGACATTTGCATTCTTGTGGTCAACTGCCAAAGCCATTTGTGCAAGGTTTTCTGCGGTAGCATAGTCTTTTTCTTTCATAAACATTCTTGCCAAGTCAATAACGGCATCCAGATTCTTTTTATTCTTCTTAAAGAATTTGGTTGCTTCTTTCTTTGCAGCCTTTGGATTAGTCTTGTTAAGACTTTCGATTTCCTCGATAGTCATTTGAGCGAATATTGGACTGGCAATCAAAGCCATTACCAACGAAATAAATAATTTTTTCATAATCTTCTATTTTTATCGTTATAATTTCGTTTGTGTTATTCAATATGTTTTTATCACCACTTCCTGTCCTTCCTGAATATACGCTGGAAGTAGTCCGGATTTTAATATTACCTTTTGTGCGATAAAAGTTTGCAGGAAGTTACAAAAGCCCCATGACAAACCTCTGCGAGGATCGCTCAATATCATGTAGATAGGTCTTGAGAGAGGGTAGTCGTCTGTATAAAGGTAGTATTGGAACGGTTTGAAACTGTCGCTTGGCTT
>JAZLEX010000172.1:0-6153 GCA_045615485.1 Prevotella sp. | reverse complement strand
GGCAGAAACAGCCATTGGCAGGCATACTTTGGAAATGACGGAATATTTCCTTGAGAAGACAAAGCAGATGCTGCCAATGTCGTATTGCGATGTTCAGTCGCCACTCAACACTTTGAGCAATATTATCAATCCCGACCAGTTTTTCATGGATTTTTATCTTAATCCTGAAGCCATGCACAAAGCATTTAATGTGACAGCCGACTTGCTGATAGATTTTACCAATCGGCAGAAGTCGCTTATCGGACATTGTTTAGTGAAGCCTGGACATGGTTTTTCTTCATCACTTTTCTTCGATGGAATCGGTCTGAGTGACGATACAGTGACAATGATGCCGCCTGATGTTTACAATGATTTTGCTGTGCCAGCAATGTGCAAGGTGGGTAAGGAATTCGGTGGTGTTGTGTTTCACTCCTGCGGCAACTGGAGCAGATACAAGGAGCAGATAGTGAAAATACCAGATATGAAAATGGCAGATGGAGCTTTCTCATTTGCCACTGACCCTGGTGCGAATCCAACCGATGGCTATGCGGATACGTTTGGCGGTACGGGGGTGATTCTCAATGCAAGAATTGTAGGTACTCCTGATGTGGTGGAAAAGAAAGTCCGCGAGTTATGGAAGCCTGGTATGAAGTTGATTGTGGTTACATACTGCGAAACCCCTGAAGAACAAGAACAAGTTTATAACAAGATACATGAAATTTGTGAAATGTAGGTTGTAAAAAGTATATTATGAACAACGGTAGATATAAATGGATTGTTTGTGGGTTGCTGTTTTTTGCAACAACAGTGAATTACCTTGACCGTCAGGTGTTGTCGCTCACCTATCCCGACATGATTGAAAAAGAGTTTCATTGGGATGAGGCGATGTATGGAACAATCACGGGCTTGTTCTCGATTGTCTATGCCATAGCCATGCTGTTTGCGGGCAAACTTATCGACTGGCTCGGGAGCAAGAAAGGTTACCTGTGGGCAATTGGAATATGGAGCACTGGTGCTTGTCTTCATGCGTTGTGTGGAATAGGAACGGAACTGATAACAGGCATTGACGACCTGAAAGCGCCAGAGATTATCCAGTTGGCTGCTGGTTCGAAAATGGCATTGGCAATAAGTACCGTCAGCGTGTGGCTGTTTATCAGTGCACGTTGTCTGCTTGCAATTGGCGAATCGGGCAATTTCCCTGCAGCAATCAAGGTGACAGCAGAATGTTTTGAACCTAAAGACAGAGCTTTCGCCACTTCGATTTTCAATAGTGGATGCTCCATCGGTGCATTGATAGCACCTTTTGCCATTCCTCTGATTGCAAAATATTACGGATGGGAAATGGCGTTCATCATCATCGGAGCACTTGGCTATGTGTGGATGGGAGTCTGGATTTTGTTGTACAGGAGCCCCAAAGAAATAGACCTTGAAGTTCAAAGCTCAAAGTCCAGAGTCAGTTGTCAGAGTCAGTTGTCAGAGTTAGAGTCAGTGTCAGAGTCAGTGTCAGAGTCAGTGTCAGAGTCAGTGTCAGAGTCAGTGTCAGAGTCAGTGTCAGAGTCAGTGTCAGAGTCAGAGTCAGAGTCAGTTGTCAGAGTCAGCAGTCAATTTAAGCCATTCCGTATGCGTGAGACGTGGGCATTGTTTCTTTGCCGACTGTTCAGCGATGGAGGTTGGTGGTTTTTCCTGTTTTGGACTCCTATGTATCTCAATACGCAGTTTGGCATCAAGCCCACCGATACTGAAGGTATGATTCTTATATTTGTGCTCTACCTTATCACTATGCTTAGTGTATTTGGAGGCAAGTTGCCGAATGTGTTTATGAACAAAGGCAAATCGGCATTTGATAGTCACGTTCTTTCCATGTTTGTGTTTGCATGTATCCCACTATTAGGATTATTTGCCCAACCAGCAGGAGAGATTTTCCATTCTCCGTGGGCTCCTATAATACTGATTGGCATATTAGGGGCATCACATCAGAGTTGGAGTGCAAATATGTTTTCAGTGATAAGCGACAAATTTCCACAATCATCAACGGCAACTGTTACAAGTCTGTCAGGGGCATTCGGTGGAGTGTCGAATTTCTTGCTGAATATAATTGCTGGTTATCTGTTTGTCTATGCCGACAGGGTGCAACTGGAATTCATGGGCTTTGTAGGCAAACCTGCTGGGTATATGATAATGTTCTGCTGGTGCGGCATCGCTTATCTCATCGGTTGGAGTATGCTCAAATTGCTAATGAGAAATAAGATTGTGGGTTAGTAATCGCAAAAATTACATAATGAAATTATTATTGAAGATTTTGTGTATGGGCATTCTTTGTCTGTTTGGGAGCAGTAGGGCTGTTAGCCAGACCATGCAGGAAAAGATTATCAAATATTATGCTCAAGTTCCTCAAGAGAAGATTTATCTTCACACCGACAAGAGCAACTATATTGCTGGTGACAGCGTATGGTTTCGCGGCTATCTGATGAATGCCATTACAAACCGTCAGTCATTACTATCGTACTATATGTATGTTGACCTGATTGATGCTGCTAACGGACAGAACCTGTCGCATTCCATGATTTTGTGTGATTCGGTAGGCATATTTGATAATGCCATTACCTTGCCACCTGATTTAAAGAGTGGAACATACATTATTTCAGCATATACAAACTATATGCGCAATTTCTCCAATGAAAAATTTTTCAGGAAATATATAAGGGTAACAGGACTGCAAGGTTCAAAGTTCGGAGTCAGTAATCAGAGTCAGCAGTCAGTGTCAAAGTCAGAGTCAGCGTCAGAGTCAGAGTCAGAGTCAGCGTCAGCGTCAAAGTCAGCGTCAGCGTCAAAGTCCCAGACTTTCGACTTTCAGATAATGCCCGAAGGTGGAAATCTCATTGCTGGAATACAGCAGATATTAGCATTCAAGGCTGTCGGGGTTGACGGATTAGGGGTTGACGTTACGGTAAAAATATTCGATGAAACCAAGAAAATTTATGCAACGGGACAATCCAATCATCTCGGAATGGGCAGTTTATACATAAAAGCCCCAGCAGGTGTTCCGCTATTTGCTGAAGCAACTGCTAACGATGGTTCGCAAGTAAGCCAAAGATTGCCCGATGCCATGCCTTCAGGAGTAACAATTTCTGCGCATCAGTCCAACGATACACTATTCGTCACACCTTTGTATTCTAATGGTTTCGACCTATCTAAGTTGTCGTTTGTCATTCATGGGTCGCTCAACATTGCTACTGGCGAGAATGTAAGCGGAAAGCAATTGAAGATTCCATTGACAAACCTTCATGAAGGTGTAACTCTTATCAGCATAGTGGATAAGACTACAAATGCAATTGTTGCAGAAAGGGCTGTCTATGCCAGAAATCAGTCAAAGTCAGTGTCAAAGTCAGTGTCAGAGTCAGTGTCAGTGTCCAAGTATAACAATACCAAACGCAATTTGGTGAGAGCATTCATAGATGCACCTGCTGGCACATATTCGCTTGCTGTGACGGATAAGAATTCTACTCTGTCCGACACGCTGCAGGACAATATTGTTTCATCCCTGCTACTATCAGCAGAAGTTAAAGGGTTTGTTGAAAAACCTCAATATTATTTCACGGACATAAATCCTCAAGTTGATCATCACCTTGATTTGCTCATGCTCACTCAGGCATGGCGCAGATACGACATCAGCGATATTCTTAATGACAAAAAGCCTGAAGCAAAATACCCCATCGAACAGTCGCAATCAATCGAAGGCACTATTGGCGGCATCTGGAAAAAGAATATGAAAACACCATCGTTGCTGATAATGTGTCGCTCACCGAAGATACTGAAAGTAATAAATCTGGAAAAGTCAGGACATTTCTCTATCGACGGATTGCAGTTTGCTGACAGCACACAATTTCTCATTGCTGCACTCAATCACAAAGGTAAAACGTCGAATATGGACTTGGTAATTTCTGAGCCAGACAAGCCAACGATTCCATTGCCACAATACAGAATAAAAGAATTGCAATCGCTATCAGATGAGGATTATTCAGGTTCGCGAACTATACATCTCCGCTATCAGTATATGATGAATCTGCCCGACCTTGAAGTCAGCGGCAGAAAAAAGACAAAGCCAATAAACCAATATGGAGTAAGCCCTGATAGAGTCCTGACGGCAGATAGTGAATGGTTGAAAGGTGCCACCACGATTGAAGAAATTTTATATTATTTCAGCAACAAGATGGTGGTTGGAGAAGATGGCAGAGAGCATTTTGGAGGAGTGGTGTATGTGGATGACTTTGTGTATGACTCTCAATTTGTCAGTTCACTTTTGCCGCAAGATATTGAACGAGTGGAATACATCAGTCCGCATAATCCAAACACCATGCTCTTCAACGACATTGATGGAAGCAATGCAGCAGCCAATGCTTACGGAGTAATTTTTATAAAGTTGAAACCATATTCCAATAACAACCAGACGGGAAAACATGCTTTTGCTACAAAGGTGGTGTCTCCACTTGGATTCAAGCAGGATGTGGAGTTTTATTCACCTAAATATGATACGGCAGAAAAACAGCAGTCAGCCACTTCTGACATTCGCACAACCGTTTATTGGAATCCTCGTGTCACAATTGGTGAAAATGGCAAGGCGGAAGTAGAGTTCTACTTGCCAGACAATCCTGTAAACCTACATTTCGATTTGCAAGGCATAAGTCCAGTTCAAGGTCCAATGGCAATATCTTATTAGCACCAATGATTTAAAGTTTGAAAAAAACAGAGGAATAAGATTTAAAAAATCAAAAAAAAATCAACAACAAACAATGGTTTGTAATCTAAAAAGATATTTTTTCTTACTTTTGCATTGATTTTGAAAATGTCAGTTCGAGAATTAATACATAAACGTAAATTCTACATAAAATAACAACACTTATGACAAACATTGATTTAACAAAGTATGGGATTGTAGGTGCTACAGAAGTTATCTATAATCCTTCATGGGAAGATCTCTACAATGAAGAGATGAAGCCAGAACTAACAGGTTATGACAAAGGACAACTGACTGAACTCGATGCAGTTAACGTAATGACAGGTGTTTACACAGGTCGTTCTCCTAAGGATAAGTTCCTTGTTTACGACGAAAAGTCTAAAGATACTGTATGGTGGACTACTCCAGAATATCCTAACGACAACAAGAAATGCAGTGAAGAAAGTTGGGCAGAACTGAAGAAACTGGCTATCAATGAACTGTCGAACAAGCGTTTGTTTGTTGTTGATGGCTTCTGCGGTGCAAACAAAGACACTCGCATGAAGGTTCGTTTCATTATGGAGGTTGCATGGCAGGCTCATTTCGTAAAGAACATGTTTATCCGCCCTATCAGCAAGGAAGAAGAAGAGCAGGAACCTGACTTTATCGTTTACAATGCTTCTAAAGCAAAGGTGACAAACTATAAGGAACTGGGGCTTAATTCTGAAACAGCAGCTGTTTTCAATGTAACAAGCAAGGAACAGATTATTATCAACACTTGGTATGGTGGCGAAATGAAGAAGGGATTGTTCTCTATGATGAACTACTTCCTGCCTCTCAAGGGTATTGCTGCTATGCATTGCTCTGCAAACACAGACTTGAACGGAGAAAACACAGCTATATTCTTCGGACTTTCTGGAACAGGTAAGACGACTCTTTCTACAGACCCTAAGCGTCTGCTGATTGGTGACGACGAACACGGATGGGACGACAATGGTGTGTTCAACTTTGAAGGTGGTTGCTATGCTAAGGTTATCAATCTTGACAAAGATGCAGAACCTGATATCTATGGTGCTATCAAGCGCAATGCTCTGCTCGAAAACGTAACAGTAGCCGAAGATGGCAAGATTGATTTCGCAGACAAGAGCGTTACAGAAAACACACGCGTTTCTTATCCAATCGACCATATTGAAAAAATAGTAAAACCTATTTCTCATGGTCCAGCAGCACAGAATGTTATCTTCTTGAGTGCTGACGCATTCGGTGTGCTTCCTCCTGTATCAATTCTGACTCCAGAGCAGACTAAGTATTATTTCCTCTCTGGTTTCACAGCAAAACTCGCTGGTACAGAACGTGGAATTACCGAACCAACACCTACATTCTCTGCTTGCTTCGGACAGGCATTCCTCGAACTCCACCCAACAAAGTATGCCGAAGAGCTCGTAAAGCGCATGGAAAAG
>JAZLEX010000171.1:0-12742 GCA_045615485.1 Prevotella sp. | reverse complement strand
ACCGATGAAGAGTTGAAACAGATGCGTGAGCGCAAGTTCAAGCAGCATCGTGAATTTAAAGAGCGCTTGGATGCAACAGAATCTAACGAGCTTGATGATATCCGCGGATTCAAGTTTCATTCGCTGAATGAAAATCGCGGCACTCGCCCTTCTGGACGACGAAACGACTCCTCCGAACGCCATTCCCATACGTCAGACAGGCGCAGTGGTGGAGGGTTCCATGGTGGTGACAGACGCAGAAATGATAACGGACATAATCACAATGACAGTCCTCGTGTCAGTCCGTCATCCGACCGTGCCCGTATGCGGCGCCAGTTGAAACGCGAACTCGAAAAGTAAATAAATAATACATTAAATCTTACAAAAATGAGAAATTTATTCTTCGCCATTATGGCCTTATTGACAGTGAGTTGTAGCCATTATGCTGACCCTACCAAAACCCGTGAAGAAACAATCAATTGCACCATTGGGTCATCAGCAGATTTAATGAGTAAGATAGGCTTATTCCCAATCTTCGGTTATAATGCGGATAGCACGCGCCAAGTGTGTTTGGGCTTTAGGATGAACCAATTCGAAGTGGGCGATTACTCAACGGCAGACAGTACATTCGATGCCAAATCTTCATTTGTGGCTTTTTCTTCAAAGACGGATTTGAAAACAACGAATCTCTTTGATGTTATTTCTGGTAATTTCAATATCTCTATCAATCAAGCTGGTGATACTGTCATTTCTGGCACAATGCTGGCAATCGACAAGGCAGACTCGACCGATGTTCCTGAATTCACGATTACCATTCCTCTGAAACATCAATAGTCAACAGCATTGTCTTCGATTATGTCGAATGCCAATTGTGACACCTTAATATATAAAAAAAATTACAGATGTACAAATCTATTTCAAAAATAAAAAAAATCCCAATTTGCTATTTGCTTTTGTCGCATTTGCGATTTGGAATTACTTTGACAATGCTTAACGCAAGTATTGCATTTTGTATGATTTTTCAATTCCAGTCAACTATGAATGCACAGAACAGACTCACACTCGAAGACCTGATAAATGGTGGTTATAACTATGACAATATGAAGGTCAAGGACCGTGATTTGAAATGGGATGGCGAGAAGATTATCGAAGCTAAAAAAACGAAAGAGAAAGATACTGTTGCTGTAATCAAGGACTTTAATCTCTTTGTCAATGGCAAACAACTTACTTCTGATGGTAGTCGCGAGATAGTCTATGGCGAGTCTGTCCACCGTAATGAGTTCGGTATTGATGGCGGACTTTTCTGGAGTCCCGACAAATCACGTCTGGCTTTCTATCGCATGGATCAGAGTATGGTTACTGACTATCCACAGGTTGATATAAACGGTAATGCCACTACTCATAGTGCTATCTATATGCCAGACAAGTATCCTATGGCTGGCGAGACATCACACGAAGTAACTATTGGTGTCTATGATTTGAAAACCGAAAAACTTGTTTATCTCAACGTGGGTAATCCAAAGGACAGATATTTCACTAATGTGTGTTGGAGTCCCGACAATTCAAAAATTTATCTCTTTGAAGTCAATCGCGACCAGACTGACACCAGCCTCGACTGCTACGATGCACTTACTGGCGAAAAACTATCAACACTCTACACCGAGCATAGCGATAAGTATGTAGAACCTCTGCATCCCATCACATTCCTTCCTTGGGATGCCAATAGTTTTCTGCTCCAGAGCCAGAAAGATGGCTACAACAGTTTTTATCTGTTCAAACTCACTCCAACGGGAGCAAGCCAAATAAAAAGTCTTGCAAACAACAACCTTGTGATAACCGAATTTTATGGTTTCAACCATTCAAAACATCTGGCTATCGTCCAGGCAGTTGCTGCAGATGACTTAAACTATAATCTGTACTCTATAAACATCGACAATGGCAAGTGGAAGATGCTCTCCAATGGCAAAGGCTATCATAAGGCTATTCTTAATGACAGCGGCAAGCAGCTCATTGATCGCTGGTCAGCCCCTGACACTCCTCGCCAAATTGATATCGTCAATACCGCTACAGGTAAGCAGACTCCTTATTTCACCGCCTCTGATCCGTGGGAAGGATATGCCGCACCGCAGTTCAAGAGTGGTACGATAAAGGCTGCCGATGGCGAAACCGACCTATTCTATCGCATCATACTTCCGTCTGATTTTGATGCCACAAAGAAATATCCGACAATTGTCTATGTCTACGGTGGTCCGCATGCTCGTAATGTTGTTGGCTCCTGGAACTATGGATGGCGGCCGTGGGAAGCTTACATGCCTGAAAAAGGATACATTGTCTTTGTACTCGACAATCGCGGCAGTTCCGACCGTGGACTGGCTTTCGAGCAAGTCACCTTCCGTCAACTCGGACAAGAAGAAATGAAAGACCAGATGAAGGGTGTGGAATATCTCTGTTCGCTGCCATACGTTGATAAAAACCGATTGGGCATACTCGGATGGAGTTTCGGTGGATTCATGACTCTCTCCATGCTGCTCAACTATCCACAAGTCTTTAAGGTAGGAGTGGCTGGCGGACCAGTTGTGGATTGGAAACTTTATGAAATAATGTATGGTGAACGCTATATGGACACTCCACAGACAAATCCAGAAGGCTATGCCAAAGCAGAACTGACTAGCAAGGTTGGCAATCTCAACAGCAAACTGTTGATTATCCATGGTGGCAACGATGCCACAGTAGTACCGCAGCAGTCAATGCTGTTCCTCAAAGCAGCAATAGATGCCAATAAGCCGATAGACTTCTTCATCTATCCTGAAGAACTGCACAATATGGTAAAGCATCGTCGAGTGCATCTCTACGATAAGATAACACAGTATTTTCTTGATTATCTGAAATGATTCGCAACTATTTCGGTGACAACTGGCTCTACGATTCCTACCACGACACACGACCTCAGCGAGGCAGGATTTATCTCACCTATTTTCTAATAGGTCTGTTGTCGCTTATCCATTGGTCAATACTCTTTGTCGTACTTGTTCCATGGAGTATTTGTCTTTTTCATGGCAAGCGGATGACTCTGCGCAGTTGGGTGGCATCTATACTCGGTATTATCACGCCATATTGGTTTTACCTTGCCCTCACCGTCATAAAAATCCTGTAACAATTGATTCCTGATTCATGATAGATATTCTCATTCAATATGGTTACTGGGGCATGTTGGTTGCTGCGTTTATTGCTGGCAGTTTCTTCCCTTTCACCAGCGAAGCCGTAATGGTGGGATTGCAGGCAGCGGGACTCAACCCTGTGCTGCTCATAATCTATGGAGCAATAGGAAATATTGGCGGAAGCATGTTCAACTATTCTATCGGACGTTTTGCAGGAGCACAATGGGCAGTGCGCTGGTTGCATGTCAAACCCGAACAGTTGGACAAGGCAAAGTGCTTCATCAATGGCAACAACAAACTCCACCTCTCAGGAGCATGGTTGGGATTTTTTGCCTTCTTGCCAGTCCTGGGCAGTGCCATAGCCATTGCCTTAGGCATGATGAAAGCCAACGTGGGCATAACTCTTCTCAGTATATCCATAGGCAAAATTCTCCGCTACGTCATCCTCGTAGCCTTCGCTGGAATACTGATATAAGTCATTGATAGGTTGTAAGGTTGTATGAACCGCAAAACATAAAAAATAATAATAATGAAAGTAAATGAAAAAATTTTAGCGGCTGTGATTGTGGCTGTCGGCATTGTGGGCATGGGATTTGCTCTGCGTAGTGGTATTGTAACCTTCAAGGACATGGACAGAAAAGTGTCGGTGAAGGGACTTTCGGAACGTGAGGTGATGGCTGACAAGGTGACTTGGTCGCTTATGTATAAGGAGTTAGGGAATAATCCTTCAGAAATGTACAACCTTCTGGAACAGAAGAACAGTAAAGTGATAGCCTTTTTGAAGTCTTCTGGTATAAAGAGCGAAAACATCAGTGTAAATCCTCCTGTAGTTACTGACCGCCAAGCTGATAATTACGGCAACGAGATAATGAATTATCGCTACAAGGCAACAAGCGTGATTACGGTTATCTCTAACGAGGTTGAAAAGGTGCGTGAACTCTTGGGCAAACAGTCGGAACTTATGAAACAGGGTATTGCCCTTGTAAGCAATGAGTACGACAATAATGTTGTCTATGAGTTTACTGGTTTAAACAAGATAAAACCCGAGATGATTGAGGAGGCAACGAAGAATGCTCGTGCCACAGCCAAAAAGTTTGCCGATGATTCCGACTGCTCCATTGGAGAGATTCGTAGTGCCCAGCAGGGACAGTTCTCCATTGAGAATCGCGATGCCAATTCTCCTTTTATAAAAAAGATAAGGGTGGTTAGCACCATTGAATACTCGCTGAAATAGTGATGCTCGTGCGCAAGCTAAGCACATTTTTATGAAAAATACTTAAAATTTAAACTCTTAAACCCCTTAAACCTTTAAACCCTTGAACTTTTTTCTTATCTTTGCGGTCAATTATGGCAGAAGTGATTGAACATGACGGTATGGTAATGGCGAATGAGGATGGTCACTTGGTGGTGAAAATCCTTCAGCAGTCAGCCTGCGCAGCATGTAAGGCTAAAGGCTTTTGTGCCAGTAACGAGAGTAAAGAGAAACTGGTGGATGTGTGGTTGACAAACGCCCACGGCATCGCTGATAATATAAAAATAGGAGATAAGGTAACTGTTTGTGCAACAGTAAGCATGGGATGGAAGGCTATTACGTTTGCCTTTATCATTCCTTTAGTGATACTGATTGCAGCAGTATGTATCGCATTGTTGACGACTGGTGATGAGCCGCTTTCAGCAATAGTCGGTTTAGGTGCTTTGTGCCCCTATTATTTCGTTTTATATCTGTTGAGAGGCAAAGTGCAGAAGCAAATCTCGTTTTGGATTAAGAGGTAGGGGTTAGAGCTTAGAGCTTAGAGGTTAGAGCTTAGAGTAATTAGGAATTTCACATTGCTCATTGCTCGTAGGAATGCGGTTTTAGGCTTAAATCGTAAATAAATTGTAAATAAATCGTAAATAAATTGTACATTGTAAATTGTAAATTGTAAATATAAAAATGGTAGCGATATTAGTTTTGGGGGTGATTGGACTGGCGGCAGCATTGATATTGTTTGTTGCTGGTAAGAAATTTGCTGTAAAAGAAGACCACCGTCTGGATCAGGTTAAAGAAGTTCTGCCTGGCGCTAATTGTGGTGCTTGTGGGTATCCTGGTTGTTCAGGATTTGCCAAGGCTTGTGTGGAAGGGGCTGATAAAGGCTCTTTAGGCAGAATGCTGTGTACGGTCGGTGGCGACAAAGTGATGAGCAAGATTTCTGAGATTCTGCACATGGAGGTAAGTGTTTCAGAGCCCCATATTGCTGTTGTTCGCTGTAACGGCACTTGTGAGCATAGGCATAAAGTTGCAGACTATGATGGAAAGCAAACCTGTGCTGTCATGAATCTTTGTGGAGCTGGAGAATCGGAGTGCGGCTATGCTTGTTTAGGCTGTGGCGACTGTGCAGAAGCATGCCAGTTCTGCGGAATAACAATAAATCCTGCTACTGGACTGCCAGAAGTGAACTCGGATTTGTGTACAGGTTGTGGTGCCTGTGCAGCAGCTTGCCCAAGAAATATTATTGAATTGCGCCCAAGGGGAGTGAACAACCAAAAAGTCTGGGTGGCATGTATGAATAAGGACAAGGGACCAGTTGCCAAGAAAGCCTGCACAGCAGCATGTATTGGTTGTAGCCTGTGTGTAAAGAAATGTGAGTATGAAGCCATAACGGTGAACAATAATCTGGCATATATTGATAGCGAAAAATGTCGCCTGTGTCGCAGTTGTGTGGCAGTCTGTCCACAAAAAGCGATACAGGAGACGTGATTATTAACTTGGACTATAAAGTATATGAATTTGAAAACATTTAGAATAGGTGGGGTTCATCCACACGACAATAAGCTGACGGCTGAGAAAGAGACTCAGATGGCTCCGCTGCCTGCACAGGCAATATTCCCACTTTCTCAGCACATCGGTGCTCCAGCAAAACCTGTAGTTGCCAAAGGCGACAAGGTGAAAGTGGGTACGCTGATAGCCGAAGCTAATGGGTTTGTGTCGGCACCGATATATTCGTCAGTCTCTGGAACAGTAGTAAAGATTGACAATGCGTGGGATGCAAGCGGATACCGTAAACCAGCAATTATTATCAATGTCGAGGGCGATGAATGGGAAAGTGAGATTGATCGGAACGAAAATCTGGAAAAACTGGAAAACCATCCTGAACTGACAGCAGAAGAAATCATCAAGCGTGTGAAAGATGCTGGCATAACAGGTATGGGTGGTGCTGGTTTCCCGACATTTATAAAACTCACTCCTCCACCAACGGCAAAAGCAACCTGTGTGATTGTGAATGCTGTGGAATGCGAACCATACATTACTGCTGATTACCGACTGATGATGGAACATTCTGATGAGGTGATTGAAGGGCTGAAACTGTTGATGAAGGCAGTAGGCGTTGATAAAGCATACATCGGTATTGAAGCCAACAAGCCAAAGGCTTTAGACCTGTATGAGATGAAATGCTACATTTTCTCGAACATCGAAGTCGTAGGACTGAAAAAAAGGTATCCGCAGGGTGGTGAAAAGCAACTCGTGGATGCTTGCATACACAGACAAGTTCCTGCTCCTCCTGCCATACCAGTTAATGTTGGTGCCGTGGTGCAGAACATAGCCACAGTCTATGCCATCTACCAGGCTGTGATGAAACACAAGCCATTGATTGAACGCTACACAACTGTGACTGGTAACGAGTTGGCACATCCTGCTAATTTCATTGTCAGAATGGGTACACCAGCCAGTCTGTTGATTCAAGCCTGTGGTGGTTTACCAGATGGTGACAATAAAATTCTTTCAGGTGGACCAATGATGGGCAAGGCTTTGCCTAATATGGAAGCTTCTGTCTGCAAGGGCACCAATGCCATTACAATACTGACTGGTGATGACGTGAAGAGAAAAGAGGCATCACCATGCATACGCTGTGCAAAGTGTGTACAAGCCTGTCCGATGGGATTGGAACCATACTTGCTCTCACGACTGACAGAAATGCCTCATCCTGATTTGGATAGTTTGGAGAAAAACGATATTGTGAGTTGTATTGCTTGTGGCTGTTGTCAGTTCACTTGTCCTGCTCACCGTCCGCTGCTCGACACAATACAGATTGGCAAAGCCAAGGTCATGGCAGCCATAAAGTCCCGCAACGCTAAAAAATAAAGATTATGAAGAATATAATCGTTTCATTATCGCCACATATACATAGTGGCGACAGCATACAGAAAAACATGTATGGTGTACTGATTGCCTTGATGCCAGCCTTGATTGTAAGCTTTTTCTTTTTCGGATTGGGCGCTTTCATTGTTTGTGCAACAAGTGTGATATCATGTGTTTTCTTTGAATGGGCTATAACAAAATTCCTGTTGAAGCGTGAACGCACAACCATCACAGACGGAAGTGCTATACTGACAGGTCTGCTACTCGGTTTCAATATGCCGTCCAACTTGCCAATATGGATAATAATCATCGGTGCGTTGGTGGCAATAGGTGTAGCAAAGATGACATTTGGCGGTTTAGGTAATAATCCTTTGAATCCAGCATTGGTGGGAAGAGCCTTTCTGCTTGTAAGTTTTCCTGCACAGATGACATCTTGGCCTGTAGCAGGACAACTGACATCTTATACTGATGCGGTAACATCCGCTACTCCGCTTGCCATTATGCAACAGGCAGTGACAAGTGGTGATGCCAGTCTGCTGGAACAACTGCCACATGGTTTCAGCCTGCTTATCGGCAACAATGGAATATTAGGTGGTGGATGTATTGGTGAAGTTTGTGGAATAGCCTTAATCCTCGGTGGCATCTATATGATTGCCAGAAAGATAATCACATGGCATATCCCAGTAAGCATATTGGTCACAACTGGTGTTTTGGGAGAAATTATGCATATAGCCAATCCTATCTATCCAGATGTCATAAGCGTGTTGTTTAGTGGTGGATTGATGCTCGGTGCAATTTTTATGGCAACAGACTATGTTACGTCACCGATGACGACTAAAGGTCAGATAATATTTGGTGTGGGCATAGGATTGCTGACAATTGTGATACGCTATTTCGGTTCCTATCCTGAAGGTGTGTCGTTCGCAATACTCATAATGAACGTGTTTACTCCATTAATCAACAACTGGTGCAAGCCAAAACGATTTGGTGAAAAAGTGAAAGGATAACAGCAATGAAGAAACTTGATTCTACATTAAAAAATATGGTGATAGTCCTGACGGGAACAGCTATCCTGACGGGAGGCGTGCTTGCCATAGTCAATGCTGTGACAGAGAAAACTATTGCCAGCGTACAGGAAAAACAACTTGCTGAAGGTATTCAGGCGGTGATTGGCATTGATGGTTTGACCATTGAACAGCCAAAAACGGTGAAGAAAGTCTTCGACGGCAAGGAATATGAGTTTGTACTGCACAATGCCAAGAATGCTGCTGGTGACAACGTGGCAACAGCAGTGGAAACTACAACTCAAGGATTCGGTGGCGAATTGAAAGTGCTGGTTGGTTTCAATAGTCAAGGTAAGATAACAGGCTATACATTGCTAAAACACTCCGAAACACCAGGGCTGGGTGCCAAAGCCGACACATGGTTCCAGAAAAGTGGAAAGGGCAATGTGATAGGAAAACAAGCAGGCAGTCTGGTGACAAACAAAGACCAAGCCGATAGCGACTCACTGAAAGTGGATGCTATAACAGCTTCCACCATTACCTCAAGAGCATTCCTTACAGCCATAAATCAGGCATATAATATATTAATTAATAATTAGTAAGCAATAATTAATAATTAATAATTAATAATTAATAATTAATAGTTCACAATCACCAGAGTGAGTGTTAGTGTCAGTAGTCAGAGTCAGCAGTCAGAGTTAAATTGTAAATAAACTAAATTGTAAATAAACTAAATTGTAAATAAATAGTAAATAGTAAATTGTCAAATAGTAAATAAGGTTAATGAAAGAATATTTAAAAATAATAAAGAATGGCATTGTGAACGAAAATCCAGTTTTCGTATTGATGCTCGGTATGTGCCCTACATTGGCGACCACTACTTCGGCAGTGAATGGTATGTCGATGGGGCTTGCCACAATGTTTGTGCTGATATGCTCAAATCTGGTAATATCGCTGATAAAGAATCTTACACCAGATATGATAAGGATTCCTGTATTCATTTCGGTGATTGCAGCATTCGTAACGGTGTTGCAGATGTTGATGCAGGCTTTTATGCCTTCAATGTATGCAACATTAGGATTATACATACCACTCATCGTTGTGAATTGCATCATCTTGGGACGTGCTGAGTCGTTTGCATCAAAGAACGATGCCTTGCCAAGCATTTTCGATGGTTTAGGAATAGGATTAGGCTTTACCGTCGGACTGACAATCCTGGGTGCTTGCAGAGAATTACTTGGCACAGGAAAGGTGTTCAATTGTGCCGTTTTCCCAGAAGACTACGGAATGCTGATGTTCGTTCTTGCACCAGGAGCATTCATAACACTTGGTTTCCTCATTGCAATCATCAATAAGTTCAAAAAATAATACCACCCCTACCCCAACATCATACAATCATGGAATATTTATTGATTTTCATAACAGCGGTATTTGTAAACAACATAGTGTTTTCGCAATTTCTCGGCATCTGTCCGTTCTTGGGTGTGTCGAAGAAGATTTCAACAGCCACAGGAATGGGTGCAGCCGTGACCTTTGTGCTTACCCTGTCAACGATTGTGACTTACCTTATTCAAGTTTATGTCCTTAATCCTAATAATTTGGGCTACTTGCAGACATTGGTTTTCATACTCGTCATCGCAGCATTGGTGCAGATGGTGGAAATTATACTGAAAAAAGTGTCACCGCCTCTGTATCAGGCTTTAGGAATTTTCCTGCCACTGATTACAACAAACTGTGCTGTGCTCGGTGTTGCAATATTAGTGATACAGAAAGAGTTTTCGTTGATTCAAAGCATTGTCTATGCCGTATCAACAGCAATAGGCTTTGCATTGGCATTGATAATCTTTGCTGGCATTCGTGAACAACTCGAAATGGTTGACATTCCAAAAGGAATGCGAGGTATGTCCATAGTGCTCATAACGGCAGGACTTGTTTCACTTGCTTTCATGGGATTCAGTGGAGTGAATAATGGATTAGAAATATTATTTGGTTTGAAATGAAAAAGATATTAGTTACAGGTGGTGCTGGATATATTGGCAGCCACACATTGATAGAGCTGGCAGCAGCTGGCTATGAATTCGTGGTAGCAGATAATTTCTGCAATTCCAACCCCGAATCATTGAAACGCGTTTCAGAACTTGTCGGAAAAGAAGTGAAATACTACAATGCCGACATTCGCGACAAACAAGCAATGGAACAAGTAATGCAGGAAAATGATTTCTTTGCCTGCATCCATTTCGCAGGACTGAAAGCAGTCGGTGAATCGGTAGCAAAGCCTTACGAATACTACGAGAACAATATTGCTGGCACATTGGTACTTATTGATGTGCTCCGCAGACACAACTGCAAAAACATTATTTTCTCTTCGTCAGCAACTGTCTATGGCAATCCTGCAATGATTCCTATCACAGAGGAATGCCCGAAAGGACATTGCACCAATCCATACGGACAGACAAAGAGTATGCTCGAAGAGATTTTCATGGATATTCAAAAGGCCGATCCAGAATGGAACATTGTACTGTTGCGCTACTTCAATCCAATAGGAGCCCACAAGAGTGGAAGGATTGGTGAAGACCCAAACGGCATTCCAAACAACCTTATGCCTTACATCACACAGGTGGCTGTTGGCAAACGTGCTGAATTGGGAGTCTTTGGCAATGATTACGACACACCTGATGGAACAGGAGTCCGCGACTATATCCACGTCGTTGATTTGGCAAACGGTCATGTCAAGGCTCTACAGGCAATAGAAAATGGCTGCGGACTGGCAATCTATAATCTCGGCACAGGTCAGGGCTACAGCGTGCTCGATGTTGTCAATGCTTTCATGAAAGTCAACAATGTCCCAGTGCCATACGTCATAAAACCACGTCGTCCAGGCGACATCGCCACATGCTACAGCAATCCTGCAAAAGCCGAGCGCGAATTAGGCTGGAAAGCACAGTTTGGCATAGAAGAAATGTGCCGCGATTCATGGAACTGGCAAAAAAACAATCCCGACGGATATAAATGCCAAGGCATCAATTAATAATTAATAATTAATAATTCGCAAGTTGTTAACATACTGTATCTCAGCGCCGAAGGTGCGTAATAACACAGCGTAGGGTTTTAACCCTACGTATTGAGGATATCACTAACTAAAGTGCCGTAGGTACGAAATAATTTCATATCACCCCATCCTATGTTATTGCACCCTTGCAGGGTTATGACATGCGAAACTTGAATAATTAATAATTCGCAACGGTTCTGAACAACCATCGTTTCCGTTGGTTGGTGAGCTAAGTTTACCCAGAGCCTGTCGAAGGGAACCATCGTTGTTCATAGTATGATAAAGCAAGATTTAAGAATAGTATTCATGGGGACTCCAGAGTTTGCTGTGGAGTCGCTCAAGGTTCTTGTGGAAGACGAATATAATGTCGTAGCAGTAGTAACGCAGCCCGATAAGCCTGTCGGCAGACATGGGTCAGTGCTCCAGGCATCGCAAGTAAAGCAATATGCACTGGAACATAATATCCCCGTTCTGCAGCCAGAAAAGATGAAGAACGAGGAGTTTGTAGAACAACTGCGCTCCTATCAAGCCGACTTGCAAGTGGTAGTTGCTTTCCGCATGTTGCCAGAAGTCGTGTGGGCAATGCCACGATTTGGTACTTTCAATGTCCACGCTTCATTGTTGCCGCAATATCGCGGTGCAGCACCAATAAACTGGGCTGTTATCAATGGCGAAACGGAAACAGGAGTCACAACATTCTTTCTTGACCATGAGATAGACACTGGTCGCATCATCCTTCAGGAAAAAATGTCTATATCACAGACCGATGATGTGGGCACAGTCTATGACAAGTTGATGGTGAAAGGAGCCGAAATATGCAAGCAGACAGTCAACCTCGTACTCGAAAAAGGTAATGACATTCCAACCAGAGAGCAGTCTGCAACCATTGAGCCACTACGTCCTGCACCGAAGATTTTCAAGGACACCTGCCGCATAGACTGGTCGCAAGAGCCAAAGCAGATCTACGACTTTATCCGTGGATTGTCACCATATCCAGGAGCATGGACTATTCTGACCGACAGCGAAGGGAAGGAACAACAACTGAAAGTCTATAAAGCAGAGCTGACCAACGATAACGATAACGATAACGATAACGATAACGATGGTTTCCTTCGACAGGCTCTGGGTAAACTTAGCTCACCAACCAACCGCAAACTAAATGGAATCCCACAAGGTTTGCAACTTCTCGAAGTACAGTTGGCAGGCAAAAAGCGCATGTCAATGTCCGACTTCTTAAACGGTCTGCATGGAACCTATGAGGTAAAGTGACAAAAGTGCGGTTATGCGGTGTTAATAAAGCAAGCCAAAACTCCATAAAGGCAGGAACAATCCGCTTGCATATTCCACATCGTCGCGAACGATAAAAGCATTCTCAATATTTTTCACTTGTTTAGAACCTTTCTTCTTACCTCCAACCTCAAAAGTATATTTACCA
>JAZLEX010000170.1:0-2884 GCA_045615485.1 Prevotella sp. | reverse complement strand
TACATTATACGCTTTTTCCGTAGCAGCCTCTTCTTTGCTCTGGGGATAAGTGCCAGAGGTTTCAAAGTCATTGGTGAAATAAGGCAACAGCAAGTTTGTGATGTATTTCGTGCCATTGGCATCCGTACCGTCAAGTTTTGTGAACAAGACATTATCTATATAGAACTGGTTGTTTGATGTTGTACTGATTTTCACAAACCTCACGTCGGCATCGAACACATTCACAACATGTTTTGTCCAAGGCGACGTTTCCTTATAGCTTTCCACATTTGTCCATGCCGAGCCATCCTTGCTGATTTCCACATTCACCTGGCGATTCTGCACGTTGCCATAATAGATAATTGCCCCAACGCCTTCGGTCAGTTCGGGAGACACAAGTCCTGCCTTGTTCGACAGTTTCAGAGAGTATGTCCCTTCATACACCTGTTCAGTGCTCTGCACGTTCTTGTTTGTTGTCCACGTACCAGTAGCAGCTGTAACATTAGCACCAGCCTTAGCCCATGCAGCTTCTTCAAAATTTTCCGTCAGATACGTATATTGTGCCTGGCACAACATCCCCTGCGCAATTGCAGCAAGAAGAACAATGATTTTTTTCATATTAATTTTTTACGGTTATGCGGTTTTACGGTTATACGGTTTAAACTCAGGAGTTAAGGAGTTAAGAAGTTAAGACATGAGCCTTGCGTATAAAATTAAATAGTAAATAGTAAATAGTAAATCTGTTATACTATTATGGGTTGTTTGTTATGGGTTATTTTTTTGTGAATACGATGTTCATTCCTGCCTGGTGAAGGACAAGGGCGGCTGGTTCGAACGTAATCTTTATTCCAGCTTTTGCACATGTGAAAGTGGTTTCGTTTTCAGCTTCAAGTCCGAAAGCCATCTGACCTGTTGCCTGAGCAGTAAGCGTTTTTCCATCTGTCGTAACTTTGATTGTCATGTGCAAATCGTTGTTTTCATATTCGCCTACGTAGTGATTCAATGTTTCAGTATCAAGTGTGACAAAATCAAAGTTTGGAATCTCATAATCTTTACCATAAACGGCATTCAGAACGGTCATCAGTATGTCGTTCTGGTTTATGTTGTTGCCATTTGAACAAAGCGCAACCGTAATGTTGCCATCATCGAAATGACAAAGCACAGATTGGAATCCGTCTATTCCGCCTGTATGCCCAAAACCTCGCTTTTCGTAAAAGACAAATGGGAACAATCCTCTTCCCAAATTGCCATTTATGGTTTCCATACGTTGCAGGATATTGTCACCCAACTGATTGCCAAACAATGCACTCGCAAATTTTATCAAATCATTGGTGGTTGACATCAATGCCCCTGCTCCTTGTGGTACGGAAGGATGTGTTTCCTGCTCAAGTTGCCATCCGCCTTTATAACTATAAGAACGGCACTCGTTTTGCATAGGGTCGATGCCATCGCTTACCGAGGTGTTTGCCAAACGCAAGGGAGCTGCAATTTTTTCCTGCAAAAGTTGCGAGTAGCTTTTTCCATACAAATCTTCAAGTATGAAAGTCAGCAACACGTAGCCTGCATTACAATATTTCTGTACAGTTTCGGGAATAGTATCAGCCCCTGCGGCTGCAATCCTGGAAATCAGCATGTCACGACTTTGATAGTGTGTGTACCATTGCAGGTAGTCGCCATCACCTTCGAAAATATCATGAATACCGCTGCGGTGATACAACAGGTCATCGATGGTAATCTTATCTGCATTGGCTATTCCCTTGTCGGGAAAGAAACGGCAAAGTTTATCATCAAGCGACAAACGCCCCTCATCAACAGCCATAAACGTCAGTACGGCAGTAAAAGTTTTTGATATTGAGCCAATCATGTATTTCGACTTTCTCGATGCTTTTATACCAGTCTGAATGTCGGCATAACCAGTAGAATGGCTATAGACAGTCGCTCCATCTACGTTTATCATCACAGAGCCCATATACTGACTTGAAACAGCATTGAAAAATGAGTCAAGTTTTGCAACGTTCAGAGGTTTCAAATCTGCCTGGCACAACAATGGGAAAAAGAACAAAGCCAAAGCAAAAATGGTATGCAATTTATTTTTCATATTTTTTCATGATGATTTTTTTAAGAAACAATTTAGCAGAAACATTTGTATTGCGCTAATGATATTATTATTGTATTAGATATAGAATTTGGCACAAAAGTAACCAATTCTTTTCATTCTGCAAAATAAATCATGATAAATTTGCAAAAATCCAATCATGAGGTAACTATTCCCACACATCTCCCACTTATCTCCCACGGCTCACATTCAAAACGCAGTGTATTCAATAAGATCAAAAGACATCATCGACTTTAGTCGGTTCTTGGACATTTGCTATTTATGGCGCAGGAGTAACTGATACCATGTTACCTTATTTTCGCCTGGAGGGCGATACAGCGAGCGTAGCGAGTGGTCAGTAACTGGGGGCAGCGCCCTCAGAATATGGCAACCAACAAGCACACGTGCATAGAAGGCACTACCTCGTAACAAGGTACTGGCCTCTACCCAGAAGCAAGTGGTGGCGTTCTGTATTAATCCACTTCGTGGCTTTTCTTCCTTGACTTTGTCTTCCTCTGTCACGACTCGGCATAATGAAAGCAAGCTTTCTTTCTGCTCTCGCTGCTCCATCGGTTCGCACCTCAGCAATTAAAGCAAGCTTCATTGCATTCCCTTCGACTTAGCTCAGGGTAAACTATTTGTCGTCAGTTGATCACCCTGTGCTAATCTATTTCACCCTTTGACTTTGTCTTCCTCTGTCGCGACTCGGCATAGTCAAAACGAGTTTTGCCTCTGCTCTCGCTGCTCCATCGGTTCAGGGTTTTGTGATAAAAGCTCTGTAGGAGCGTAATAACATAGCGTAGTGCGTTA
>JAZLEX010000169.1:0-2875 GCA_045615485.1 Prevotella sp. | reverse complement strand
GATAGCACTCCATACGAAAATGCATAGCAAATCATGCTGACCATCTCAGGTACGGCAACAGTCAAGATAAACCTGCCTAATGATATTTTTTTTACTTTCAAATGCCACCTTAAACTTTGTGACTTCTGTACTTCGGTATTTACTGTCTTCAGTCCCTTTACCCTGTACATCACGTACAAGCCTACGAACGATGTCGCCAAACAGAGCCAGAATATCAAGTTATAGTTACCTATATTATGATACATTGACAAACCTATCACTGGTCCGATAGCCATTGCTAAATTGCCCGACAACCCATAGAAACCTATTCCTTCAGCACGTCTTGACGATGGCAGCACATCAATAGCTGCGGTGGCATTAGCTACCGTAGCTGCTCCAAATGGTGCGCCATGCAAGATTCTTACTATTGCAAACAACACTATTGAACCCGCAAGAAGATAGCCTGAGAAGAAAGCCGAGAAAAGAAAATAGCACCACAACAACACTTTGCGACGGTCGAATGTATCTACAATAAATCCACTGAATGGACGAATTAGTAGAGCTGAAATAACATAGCCTGCAAGCACTACTCCGATCTCCTCTTTTGTCGCACCAAAGCGGTCGGTAAGATACAACGGCAACAAAGGCACAAGCATCTGGAAGGAAAAAAACATCAAGAAATTCCCTGCCAAAACACTATTGTAATTCTTATTCCATAGTTTCTCCATGCTGACTGGTATTAATAAAACCAACCTTATATCCTTAAAAAAAAATAGAACTCAAAAGTTAACTTCCAGTTCTATTTCTTCATTTTTGGTGACTCATACAGGATTCAAACCTGTAACCTTCTGATCCGTAGTCAGATGCTCTATTCAGTTGAGCTAATGAGCCAAAATTCCAATCATTTCGATTTCGGGGTGCAAAGGTAAGAAAAAATTATCAATCCACAATTCACATTGCCCAAATCATATTTGATTATTATGTTTTTTTAACAAATAAACAGGGGTTCAATGTCCAAAAGCGCAATTAGCAGGTCATTATTCGATAATTTTGCAAATTGTAATGCGGAAAAAAGATTATATTCAACTCTACCCAATGGTAAGAATAGCATTACTGCTTATTGCAGTGATTTGGATTGGCTATTCCTGTTTTGGGTGGTTCACTCACGACTATATTTGGAAAAGTGAAAATATAGTTTATAAAGCTGTTGTTGTTTCGCCTATTTCCCACCATCAACGCACTGTGTCGTGTGATTTACTGCTTACGGATTGTGAATCGTCACTTTCAGCCAATGTCGGAAGCAGAATAAAAGCTCATTTCATGATTAACAACGACAGCAGTGCTTCGACTTTGCAAATTGGAGACGGACTGGTTATAAACAGCTGCATAAAAGGGTTGGAATCAAGAGCCAAGAGCCAGACGATAAGGAATTTCGACTATAATAAATATTTGAAAATTCATGGCTATGCAGGCTCCACATTCATCATGCCACAAAATTTCCATCAGGAAGTCATTAGCCTTCAAAACATTTCGATTATTGAGCGTACAAAACTGAAAATGCTTCTTGCCAGAGATAAATTACTCGTCTTACTGCGGTCGCATATCGGCAATAGCGAATATCCGATTGTGGCTGCCATGGCGTTAGGCGACAAGACCATGATTGACAAGAATATACGCGAGACATTCAATGATACTGGAGTGAGCCATCTGCTTGCTCTTTCGGGCTTGCACATAAGCATCATCTTCAGTTTCATTATGCTCATCTTTATTCCAATATCGCATTTCGGCAGCAATTACTCCTTACGTAATTTCTTTACCGCAATTGTCACAATTATTCCAATTTGGATTTATGTCTTGCTTGTAGGTATGCCCATAAGTGCTGTACGCAGTGCCGTAATGATTACCATCTATGGACTTGTGGGAGCTATCGGCAGAAATCGTATATCGCTCAACACCATTGCTCTTGCTGCTATCATTATTTTAGCATTCAACCCTTTAAGCCTTTTCGACGTAGGCTTTCAGCTATCGTTCTTGGCTTTATCGGGAATCCACATCATATTTCCTATTCTCGATGCCACCATTGATGCCCGATGGCTACAGGAACACAAAGCATTCAAATGGTTTTGGAGTGCCACGCTGATTTCCATTTCAGCACAGGCAGCCACCGCACCACTTATTGCCTATTATTTCGGAACATTCAGTTTCACATTCCTATTTGCAAATTATATCGCCATTCCACTTGCGACAATGATTCTCTATGGTTCGTGCATATTTTTCATTATCAGTCCAATAGCAATCCTGCAATTGTGGATTGGGAAGGCTATCACGATAATAGTGCTGATGCTGACATCAACACTCAAACATATTGCCGCCCTACCCTACACTGCCATTCACGACATACATATAAATAAGGTGCAGGTAATACTTCTCTACGTTATTATTGCTGAGTTTCTCTGGTTCTGGCAGCACAACCAAGCCAAATATCTAAAACTATTTTTGATAACAGTTTTAGTATTCCTCTTTTATTCACACCTTATAGCTTAGAGTTGCGGTTTTTAATTGCTACCGCCGAACAACTCATCCAGATAAGTATAGAACTCAGGATCTTCGCCTACGATGATTTTAATTAGTTTGCCGTCAGGGTCAATAACTATTTTTGTAGGATAACCTTGGATGGCATAACGTTTAGTCAGGTCACTACCATTTGGATTATAAACATGCAACCACGACAGCTCCTTCTCTGCAACGGTTGTTTTCCATTTTTCTTTTGTGTCGCGGCAATCAATGCCTAAGATTTCCATCTTATCCTTATACTTTGCATAATACTCTTTCATCTTAGGAACTCCACGCATGCACCATACGCACCAAGCACCCCAGAAGTCAAGTACTACATATT
>JAZLEX010000168.1:0-2266 GCA_045615485.1 Prevotella sp. | reverse complement strand
GATGATGGAACAAGCATCACAGCGCGTACAAGAAACGGAAGAATCGGTGTATATAAGATGTGTGATGTAAACGGACATGATTACATCGACATTGCAGACGTGGTAAGCACACTGACCATTATGAAAAAACAAGATGATGGTACTCTGATTCCAGAAGTTGCAGACCCTAATGGCGACGGAGACATTGATATTGGCGATGTTGTCGGAATATTAGAAGTTATGAAAGAGAATAAAAAAGAAGAAAACAATGAAGAATAAATTATTTATAGTTTTGATTTCTGTTCTGCCTTTTGTGAAAGGCTACGCAGAAGACATTTTGCAAGTAACACCATTTGCGACAGTAGCTGGTGTGGTAGAAGATGATTGGAAAACATTTTCCGTTGAAATGAACAACACCTTATCATATACAGCATTGCAGTTTGATTTGTACTTGCCAGAGGGACTTGCTCTTATAAAGCAAGAACCTATGGAACTCAACGCTGACAGATTCCCGGGGACTATGCGTAAAGGTGTGTTCATTCCAGAACATAATTACGATTGTACTAAAATGGAAGAGGGGCATTATTACATTACTCTATACCATTCTGATTTAGCAACAATCAAAGGGAATGATGGTGAACTGCTGATGTTTTATTATGAGACTGATGCTAACATGGAGTCAGGCTATTATCCGATAGTAGTTTCGGGTACGGTACTATCTGTAAACAGCCATCAAAACATTAGGCCTAAAAAATCTGTGTCTTTCGTGAAAATAGGCGAACCTGAAAAGAATGTTGTTTATAATTTAGGCGATGAATATGTTATCCCTTCCTTCGTTACTTCTGCGCTGAAACAGGAGAAAAATATCATTGTGAATGATACTTGTGAGAATTTCGTGTTGACAGATGGCTATCCTTGTCAGATACCTACATCGTTCACTGCCTTAAAGGCAAGCTATACAAGAGCAGCAACAAACGGCTTAGGTACATTGTGCCTGCCGTTTGCTGCAAAGTCGGTTGTGGGGAGTCTGTATGAGTTGACATCGGCAGAAAGCAACAAACTGACTTTCGCACCAGTGGAAGAGGCTAAGGCTAATACTCCTTATCTGTATCGTTCGGAATCTGCTGTGATAGAGGAGACAAATGCAACGGTTGAAGCTGATGCAGAATGCGAAATCGTACAGGGTGACTGGACAATGACGGGTGCGTATAGCGTGAATGTATTCGGCAGCGAGGATAATGTGTTTGCACTCTATGATGGCAAGCTGTATAAAAACACAGGCACATTGACTGTAAATCCGTTCCGTGCATACTTCACAACAACGGGAAGTGCTTCAAAGGCTGAAATTTTCATTGACACACCTACGGGGATAGGTAATGTAAACATTAACGAAAACGATAACGAAAACGAAAACTATTATAACCTTAATGGTGTGCGTGTAGGTAAGGGGTACAGAGGAATTGTGATAAAGAATGGTGAAAAGTTTATAATGAAATAAGAAAGGACACAGATTATGAAAAAGAAGTATTCAAAACCGACATTGAAATCAAGAACATTGGAATGTTCCAGACATATTCTAAATGGTAGTGAATTCGATATGACACCTGAAGGTGGAAAAGGCGGTGACTGGATTGCAGGTGCAAAGGACGAATTAGAAGATACTGAACCTTACGGTTGGTGATAAAGAATCGTAAGTGCTATATGAAATCGGGAGTCAAAAAAATATATTTTGGCTCCCGATTATTGTAACTATAATTCACCTATAATTTCGAACTGACCCATCCCTCCCCTGCGATGACAAAGATTTTTTCACTAAATGCGCACTCATTTGCAAAAATTTTTAAAATAATTCACTTAAAAGTGTATTTATTGGTAAAAGTTTTATATCTTTGCAGCAAAATTACGACTGAATATGAAAACCGTAGAACTAAAAATCGTAGCTGAAGGTAATGGTGCAACATTGTACTCGATGAGTTTTGATGACAATGAGTTGACAGAATATGAGAAATTCCTGGCAAAGTTCAAAGACAATGCAACATATAACCAAGATTTCAACAAAATCCTTGTTGCTCTTGGAGCAATAATTGATTTTGGAGCATTTGAACGTAGATTTAGAATTGAAGGCAAAATGAATGATAACCTTTGCGCATTGTCGATTGATTCTAGGAAATTACGTCTTTATTGTCTGCGTATTTCTGACAAGATTCTTATTGCTGGAAATGGTGGCATCAAGGATACGAGAACTTATCAGGAAAATTTAGAACTGAATGGGTATGTCATGGACTTG
>JAZLEX010000167.1:0-2570 GCA_045615485.1 Prevotella sp. | reverse complement strand
ATGCTCTATTTCCTTGAAAACCATGATGAGCAGCGCATAGCCTGTGATTATTTTGCAGGTGATGCAAGGAAAGCCCTACCTGCAGTAGTTACAAATCTGCTAATGAGGGGCAATCCTTTCATGGTTTATATGGGGCAGACTTTAGGAGAAAAGGCTCTCGAAAAGGCTGGCTATAGTGGTGTTGACGGCAGAACGACAATTTATGACTATTGGTCGTTGGGAACACTGCGCAGATGGCTCACAGGCTCATCAACCGAATGCGAACTCCATTTGCATTCATTATATAAGAAGATTCTTGATATTGCGGCTAATGAGGCAGTAGTTGCAGATGGAAAATTCTTCGACCTGATGTATGTGAACCCTACAAGCAATAATTTCGATGCTGGAAAACAATATGCCTTTATCAGAAAAAACAATAATGTCATGTTGCTTGTATGTGCAAATTTCTCAGACAGGGACGTGAATGTAAAAGTGAGGATTCCTGCTCATGCTTTTGAGTACCTCGAAATATCAGAAGGCAAGTATGAGGTTAGAAATCTTTTGAACGACGAAAAGAAAACTTTTATGCTGACTAATGATGGCATGGCAGATATGAATGTTCCTGCGAATTTTGCTGCTGTATGGAAAATGGTATTATAAAGATAGAAGGAGCCAGGGTACACAATCTCAAGAATATTGATGTAGAAATTCCTCGCAATTCCTTGACGGTTATCACTGGCGTCAGCGGAAGCGGTAAATCCTCTTTAGCTTTCGACACTATTTTTGCAGAAGGGCAACGACGCTATATTGAAACCTTTTCGGCATACGCCAAAAATTTTCTCGGTAATTTTGAACGCCCTGATGTAGATAAAATCACCAATCTGTCACCAGTAATTTCAATAGAACAAAAGACAACCAATAAGAATCCGCGTTCAACCGTTGGAACAACTACGGAAATCTACGATTTTCTTCGCTTGCTATATGCCAGAGCTGGTGTGGCTTATAGTTACGTCACTGGCGAGAAAATGGTGAAATACACCGAAGAGAAAATCCTCAACATGATTATTGATGAGTATGGCGGACAGCCAATACTCATCCTTTCACCGATGGTGCATAGCCGAAAAGGTCACTACCGCGAACTGTTTGAGAGCATGCAACGCAGAGGTTATCTGTATGCAAGAATTGACGGTGAAATCGTGGAAATTACATCGGGCATGCGACTCGACAGATACAGAAATCATACTGTTGAAGTGGTCATCGACAAACTGAAAGTCCAGCCGAAAGATGTTGAAAGATTGCAAAAAAGTGTTGCGGTAGCAATGAAGCAGGGCGAGGGTGTTATTATGATAATGAATAATAACACTGGTGACATGAAATATTACAGCCGCAGGCTGATGTGTCCTACTACAGGAATGTCATACACCGACCCAGCACCGAATAATTTTTCCTTTAATTCACCACAGGGAGCATGTCAGCATTGCAAAGGTTTAGGTTATGTGAATGAAATCGACCTGGCAAAGATAATTCCAGACAATTCATTGTCCATCAGGCAAGGCGGCATTAAACCTTTAGGTACATACAAGAAGCAACTGATATTTTTTCAGATTGAGTCTTTGCTGGAAAATTTCAACTGCAATCTTGATACCCCAATAAAAGATTTGCCTAAGGATGCTTTGCAGGAAATACTCTATGGCTCTTTGGATAAAGTCAAAGTCAATGCAACCGACTTACATTCATCAAGCGACTATTTCACGGATTTTGATGGCATAATAAAATATTTGCGCTCTGTTCTTGAGGAGGATGATTCGGCAGAGAGCAAACGTTGGGCAGAGCAATTCCTGCTGACCTGTAAATGCCCAGAATGTAACGGACAACGGCTCAACAAAGAAGCGTTGTCGTATAAGATATGGGATAAGAATATTGCAGAACTTGCAGAGATGGATATTTCCGACCTGCACCAATGGCTTCAGGCTGTGTCAGACCATTTGAATGAACAGCAGGGCAAGATTGCTGAGGAAATACTAAAGGAAATAAAGACACGTGTGGGCTTTCTGATGGAAGTGGGACTGGACTATCTTTCATTGAACCGCCAGAGTGCCGATCTTTCGGGGGGTGAAAGCCAGCGCATTAGATTAGCAACCCAAATAGGGTCAAGACTCGTAAATGTGCTATACATACTTGATGAACCGAGCATCGGACTGCATCAGCGCGACAATCAAAAACTTATCGACTCCCTAAAACAATTGCGCGACATAGGAAACACCGTGATAGTAGTTGAGCATGATAAGGACATGATGCTCAATGCCGATTATCTGGTAGATATTGGTCCAGGAGCAGGGGTGAATGGTGGAAAAGTGATGTTTCAAGGTCCTATCAGTCACCAGCCATCAAGTACTACCCTAAAATATTTATATGGTGAACTTAACCTTGATGTTCCTGCCAGCCGCAGAGAAGGTAATGGTAAAAGCAGTGACCTTAAAGGCTGTAAGGGCAATAATTTGAAAAACATTGATGTCGCTATTCCTTTGGGACGACTTGTATTGATAACTGGAGTCAGCGGCAGCGGTAAGTCTTCTTTGATAAATGGTACA
>JAZLEX010000166.1:0-12154 GCA_045615485.1 Prevotella sp. | reverse complement strand
CAAGACTTATTCTCGCACTGCAAGTTCTGAGGTATCAAACCCTCGTACTCTCTCACAGATGGCAGTTCGCTGCCGTATGGCTAACATCAAGGCAGTTTGGCAGACAATGAGCGCTTATCTTGCAAAGTGCTTTGAAAGTGCTAATGCAGCAACTTCAATCTATGCACTCTTCTCTGGACGTAACCATTACGTTACTCCTATCTACTTGACTAAGCAGCAGAAACTTGCGGCTAAACACGATTTTTGGACTTTTTGCGGTTTTACGATTTTGCGGTTTTGAGATTTTCACAACCTTATAATCAAAAAAATACCTTAAAAAAGTATAAAATAATGATAGGAAAATAAAAGTGAAAAAAATTAGGTGTATCTTTGCAACTTGGATATTTTGTAATTGTAAATTGATAGCGTAATACAATATGAAGGCATCGACAAAAAAGTTATTTCCGTTGACTCAGAGTCAAATGGGCATATATTTCGAATGCGTAAAGCGAGAAGGTGAGATTGTTTATAATACTCCAATCTTTTACAGGTTGGCAGGACATTTAGATTTGAATCGCTTGGCAAGTGCAATAGACACGGCGGTAGCGGCACATCCATTGTTGTTTGCACGCATCACGACAGATGGCGATGGTATGCCTGTGATGCAATTCTGCGAGGAGTATTCAAAAATGCCAGCATGTTCGGTGGAAAAGGTTTCCGAGGCAGAATTGGATGCATTAAAACCAACCTTGATACAGCCATATTCATTGTTGCACGACCGTTTGTTCCGAATTCGTCTGTTCGAGACCGACGAAAACCAATACATGTTTATGGAATTTCATCATGTGATATTTGATGGTACTTCCCGTCATGCACTTTTGACAGACATAAACAAGGCTTATTTGGGTGAGGAGGTTTCTATGGAGTCATTTACTGGTTTTGACGTGGCACTAAAGGAACAGGACGACAGGAAGTCGGATGCATACCTTAAGGCAAAGGAATGGAGCATGAAGTCTTTTGGCGAGGTTGAGGAAACATCGGTGCCAGGGAAAACGATAACGAAAACGATAACCATCAACCATCAACCCTCAACCCTCAACCTTGGGAAGCAGGGAATTGTTTTAGACATTACATACGATGAACTGAAACAGGCTTGTAAGGAATATGGAGTAGGTCCAAGTATTTTGACGAATGCTGCATACGGTCGTCTGCTGTCGGCTTACACCAACAAGCGGAGTGCAGCCTTTGCCACTATCTATAATGGCAGAAAAGATGAACGTACGGCACGCACTGTCTGCTTTATGGTTAAGACTTTGCCAGTATATTATGTCATGAAGGACAACATGACGGTGCGCCAGTATGTCGATGCAGCCAATACCCAAATGGCAGAAGCGAAAGCAAACGATATTTATGCCTTTTCTGAACTCGCAGCACAGACCAGTCTGAACGATGACGTGATGTTTGCTTTTCAGGGTAGAATATTCAATATTCCTGCTGTTGACAATGTGGGCTTTGAACGTCTGCCGTTGGAATTTAATTCCACCAGTTCGGCATTGAATCTGCAACTATCGGTAATTCAGAGTCAGTGTCAGAGTCAGAGTGACAGACTGTTTTTGGATTTGCAATATCATAGCAGTCGCTACAGTGAGGATTTCATACAGCGTTTTGCAGATTCGTATGAGACTGTATTGAGGGAATTTATGAAAAATCCAGATGCATTGGTGTATCAGACATCAATCATGTCGGAAAAACAGGCTGCCGAACTGGAATCGTTGCGCCAGACCTGCATGGATCCAGAAGCCTTACGCTTCAATTATCTCCATGAGCCGATAGAATACTGGGCAAAGAAAACTCCTGACGCAGTGGCGGTGTTAGCCTGCAATGAGACTCTGACCTACAGTGAACTGAACAGAAGAGCAGATGCCCTTGCGGCAATATTGATGGAAAAAGGAGTTGTTACAGGCGACAGGGTATGTCTGTTACTGCCACGGCGAAGTTGGTATCTGATAGCCATGTTTGGAGTACTGAAAGCAGGTGCTGCCTATATTCCTTGTGATCCTGATTATCCGTCAGATAGAATAAAACTTATCACCGAGGACAGTCATGCTCGTTTTGTAATCACTACAAAGGACAAAATGGAACCATTCGGAGAAAGAGCACTGGATGTGGAGGAACTTTGTAACGATAACTCTGACTCTGACACTGACTCTGACTCTGACACTGACTCTGACGATAACGAAAACCGTACAACCGTAAAACCGCAAAACCGCAAAACCGACTCCGACTCTGACTCTCAACCCTCACCTCTAAGCTCTAAGCTCTCAACTCTAAGTTCTCAGAGCCTTGCCTATCTGATTTATACTTCTGGTTCTACGGGACGGCCTAAGGGAGTGATGCTCCGACATCGTGGAATATGCAACTACCTGACTCCGCATAAGGAAAACCGACATATATATGCCATTGCCAATGAGTGCAAGACTGTGCTTGGACTGACAACTGTTTCGTTCGACCTGTCACTGAAAGAATTGGGTGCTTCACTATTCAACGGAAAGACACTTGTTTTGGCAAATGAAGAAGAGACCACCGACCCTATAACACTTGCTGCCCTGATGGAACGGACTCATGTCGATGTGTTCAATGGCACACCATCAAGACTGAAAATGTTTCTGGAACTTCCAGAATTTCAAAAAGCATTAAGCAAGTGCCGCTGCATAATATTGGGCGGTGAGAAATATCCTTCAAACCTGTTGTCCCAAATAAAGGAAATTGCCAAGGATTCCCGTTTGTTCAACACATACGGACCGACTGAAATAACAGTCAGCAGTAATGTAAAGGAACTTACACATTCCGATGTGATAACAGTTGGTCGTCCGCTGCTCAATGTTAAGGAATATGTAGTGGATAATGATGGAAATGAACTGCCTGTTGGTGTGGTAGGCGAACTGTACATAGGTGGTGAAGGTGTTGGTGCTGGATATAATGATTTGCCCGACAAGACCGCTGCTGCATTTGTGGATTATAAAGGAGAAAAAATCTACAAATCAGGCGACTATGCCTGTTGGACGGCAGAAGGTGATGTGGTTATCCTTGGAAGAAAAGACAACCAGATAAAACTGAACGGACTCCGTATAGAACTCGGTGAGGTGGAAGCAGTGCTCAACAAGCAACCTCAAGTCAAGGAGGGGGTGGTGATGATTAAGAATGTGAAAGGTCACGACCATCTGGTTGCATATTATACGGGGGAGGGTAGTCTTGCCTCACCAACCAATGTTTCGACAAGTTCACCAACCAATGAGAGTCAGGAACTGAAGGAGCAGATGAGCAAGAGTCTCACTCCATACATGGTGCCGACGATATTTGTGAAGTTGGACAAAATGCCAATTTCTCCAAACGGAAAGACAGACTTGAAATCATTGCCAGAACCAGTTATAACTTCCACTAAAAACGTTTCACCGGCAAATGAAAAGGAACAGCAACTGTTTGATGTTGCGGCGAAAGTCATTGGCAACGACAAATTCGGAGTCACCACCAATCTCATCTCTGCAGGACTGACATCATTGTTGGCAATACGCTTTTCGGTTGAAGTGAACAAGTCGATGAAAGCCATCTTGTCGGTGAAGGACATCATGCGCAATCCTACAATCAGAGAATTGGCGAATATTTATAGAAAAAACTCTGACTCTGACACTGACTCTGGCACTGACTCTGACGATAACGAAAACGATAACGATAACCGTAAAACCGTAAAACCGTATAACCGCAAAACTGACACTGACACTGACTCTGACTCTCAGCTCTCAACTCTAAGCTCTAAGTTCTCACATCTAAGCTCTCAACCTTCAGTCATCACCTTGTATCCTCTGAGTGAAAACCAGCGTGGGGTGTATATTGATTGGGAATTGCATCGTGATGCTCTGCAATATAATATGCCTTCATTGACAGAGTATGATGATGTCGATGCAGAGCGCTTGTGTGATGCAATCCGCGAGGCGGTAAATACCCATCCTTGCATGAAGACCCGTCTGGTGATGCTTGGCGATGATGTGATGCAGCAACCTCACTACGACGAACAGCCGCATGTCATGCTGGTGAATATGGAACAAGGAGGAGAAACGGCAATCGACTGGCAAAGACTGGTAACACCTTTCGACTTGTTCAATGATTGTCTGTACAGGTATGAGATTTATCAGGACAAAAAGGCGGGAAAAGTCTGGCTGTTTGCCGACCGTCACCATATCATAAGCGATGGTATTTCAAATGGAATACTTGAGCGTGACATCTGGAGGGCATATAATGGAGAAAAACTCGAACCAGAGCAATTCACAGCCCTTGACAATGCCATTGAGCAGAAAAGGCTCTGTGGATCAGAAAAATATACAGAAGCAGAACAGTATTTCGACAAACTGCTTACTGGTGCTGAGACAACCGTCTATCCTCATTCCTTGAATGAAGGTAAAAACATTGGAAAGCGAGTGATGACCCTCGACATTCCTGGTGAGAAAATAAATGCTTTCTGCCAAAAAGAAGGTATTACTCCAAGCAATTATTTCCTTTCAGCCTTCTCTCTTGTCCTGCACCGTGCAACTCATGAAGATTCGGTGTTCATAGTGACGGTAAACAATGGTCGCGATGATTTGCGGCTCACCGACACAGTGGGAATGTTTGTGAAAACTCTGCCTGTGATGTCGAATATGGCAGAAGGAGAGACACATCCAGTGGCAGCATTCCTCCACACCATGCAGGAGCAGCAGTTCGACACACAGTCGTACGACTTTTATCCATTCACAAAAATGGTCGAACGCTATGGAGTGCATCCAGAGATAATGTACGTCTGTCAGGCTGGTTTAGAGAAATCACAACGTGGCATACGTCATTCACTTGATTTGGACACAGTGAAGATGCCTCTTGAACTCATGGTGTTCAGTTCTGCTAAAGACACTTATCGATTCTCACTCTCATACGATTCTGCCTTGTATGATGAAGCCGATATGCATATTCTTTTGGATATGATGGCGAGTGCTTCTGTCAATATGCTTACCAGTGAGACTATGGAACGAGTGTCCTTGTTGAGCGATGAACAGAAAGCGCTCATCGACACCTTCCACGAAGGAAAGAAAGCCGATGTTCCAATAAAACTCTATCACAAACTCCTTGAGGCAAGTGTTGAGGCTCATCCTGATGACTTAGCATTAGTGGCTATCGACCAGCAACTGACCTACCGAGAAATGGACAATCAGATGAATCGGATTGCACATTCTCTTATATCCCGAGGCGTAAAATGCGGTGATAGGGTAGCATTGCTACTGCCTCGTACCAGTCGTCTGATTCTGTCACAGTTTGGTGTGCTCAAGGCAGGAGGTGCTTACATACCATGCGATCCAAAGTATCCTACTGAGCGAATAAACCATATCCTTTCCGATTCTGGTGCAACATTCATCATCACCACCGCTGACCGTATGGCAGAATTTCCAGGAAGAAGTGTTGATGTGGAGGAACTTTGTAACGAAAACGAAAACGATAACCGTAAAACCGTAAAACCGTATAACCGCAAAACTGACTCTGACACTAAGCTCTCAGCTCTCAGCTCTAAGCTCTCAGCTCTCAGTTCTCACCTCTCAACACTCACCCCTAAGAGCCTTGCTTATCTGATTTATACTTCAGGCTCAACAGGAGTACCGAAGGGTGTACAGTTGACGCACGAGGGAGTATGCAATTATCATTGTCCACAAAACCTGATACAGAGCACACTCGCTCAGGAGTGCAGTGCAGCCTTGGCAATAACAACAATATCGTTCGACATGTCGGTATGGGAAACTGGTTCTCCTCTCATGTTGGGGAAGACATTGGTACTGGCAAGTGATGACCAGTGCAACGACCCAATGGCATTGGCAGAACTGATCAATAAGTATGGAATAGGTTGCATGACAGCCACGACATCACGCTATCTGCAGTTGCTCGAATGTGAAGAGTTTGAAAATGCTTTCCGCAAAAACATCCGTATGGCTTATCAGGGTGGGGAAGGATTATCAAAAGTCTTGCTCGAAAAACTGCGTGGTTATGGAAACATCCGTATTTTCAACGGCTACGGACCTACGGAAACTATAGCAAACAGTCATGCCTCTGAACTCACTGATTGCGACATACCACACATTGGCAAACCTTGTTGCAACTATAACAATTACATAGTTGACCGTGATGGCAATGAATTGCCAGTAGGCGTTGTGGGAGAATTGCTTATAGGAGGCGATTCAGTGGCAAGAGGCTACAACAACCTTCCAGAACAAACCGCAAAACGCTTCGTTGTAAATCCTTACAGGAACGATGGTTCACGACTTTATCATTCAGGTGATTATGCCCGCTGGCTGCCTGATGGAAATGTTGTAATCTTAGGTCGTACCGACAATCAAGTGAAACTTCGCGGTCTGCGAATTGAACTCGGTGAGGTGGAAAATGCCATAGTAAAAGTTGACGGCATAAAGAATGCAGTGGCAATGATAAAGAAGTTGCAGGGACAAGACCATCTGTGCGCATATTTCACAGCAGAAAAGCCTATCGACATAGAAGAACTGAAGGCTGAACTGAAAAAGACTCTCACGCTCTATATGATACCTACGGCATATCTGCAGTTGGATGGATTCCCACTCACTCCAAACGGAAAGACCAATGTGAAAGCACTGCCAGAACCGATAATATCGAAAGTCCAGACCGTACACGTCAAGGCATCAGGTGGAGAAGAAGAAGACTTCTGCAAGATTTTTGCCGATGTATTGGAACTCGACGAGGTGGGTGCAACCGACAATTTCTTTGAGATAGGAGGCCCATCGCTCGTGGCAATGCGTGTGGTTATGCGTGCCGTCAAGGCTGGGTATAAAATAGTATATAAAGATGTGTTTGATTACCCAACCCCACGCCAGTTAGCAGAACTAACGAAAACCAACACTGACTCTGACACTGACTCTGACGAAAACCGTACAACCGTACAACCGTACAACCGTAAAACCGACAACCAAACCACTTACGACTATTCAAAGATTAATCAGTTGTTGGCGGAAAATAATGTAAGTAACTTTATATCTTCTGACTGGAAATCATCGCTCCATCAGTTCGGAACGTGCATTGTCACAGGTGCAACAGGATTCCTCGGCATCCATGTTGTGAAAGAGTTGATTGACAGAGAGGATGTGACATCAATCTACTGCATGGTTCGTAGCAATGCCAAACAGACAGCTGCAAGCCGTCTGCGCACTATGCTGTTCTATTATTTCGGAAGCACTTATAGTGACCTGTTCGATCACCGCATTTTTATTATCGATGGTGACGTAACCAAATCCGACTGGACAGAACCTATCCTGCAAAAGATAAACAATGGTCAGATTACTGGCAACGTCACAGTGTTTAATTGTGCTGCAAACGTAAAACACTTCTCTGCAGGAACAGATATTGAAGATATCAATATAGGCGGTTGTCAGACATGTATCGACTTCTGTCTGATGACGGGGGCACGACTGATACAGACTTCCACTCATAGCATTGCAGGCTCCATGATTAGTGATGAGGAAGTAAGCGCAAGAGAGTTGTCTGAGCACGACCTCTTTATTGGTCAATCGCTGGTACGCCAATACACTCATTCCAAGTTCATAGCCGAACGTAATGTATTGGAATCAGTATGCGAAAAAGGACTTGATGCCAAGATAATGCGTTACGGCAATCTGGCAGCACGTAGCAACGATGGAGAATTCCAGGTCAACTTCCATAGCAACGGCTTTATGGGACGACTGAAAGCCTATCAGACTATAGGAGCCGTATCGTATGAAAACCTTTCCAAGATGGTAGAGTTCTCCCCAATCAATGAAGTGGCACATGCAACAGTGCTGCTGGCAACGACTCCAAAGCAGTTTACTGTCTTCAATCCAAACAATTCTCATTCAACGCAACTGTCCGATGTGGTGACTTGTATGAATAAGTTGGGATATGATATAAAATTTGTTGAAAAGAGCGAGTTTGACGAGATAGTGCTCAATGCAGGACAAGACGCAACCAAGGCTGACATCCTGCAGAGCCTTTTGGCTTACAATAACAATATGCGAGACAAGCACGTGGCAACAAACACTTCCAGCAATTCATTCACCACACAGGTGCTCTATCGTCTTGGTTTCCAATGGTCGTTTACTACATGGGACTATATGGAACGCTTCTTGAAAGTTATACAGGGACTTGGTTTTTTTGATGATGATTACCAAAGATGAAACGAAATTCTTATCTTATAGGCAAAGCCTTTAAAAATTATCTTACAGCCAGTGTGCTGACAGTTGCTGCAACGCAGATAGCAAACATCGTTGATGCTGCATTGGTGGGACATTTTATAGGTGCCAACGGACTGGCTGCCGTCAATTTGAGTAAACCTATTATCCAGGCATCGTTTGCAATAACCGTACTATACGCTTCGAGTGGAACCATGCTTACGGGTATGGCAATAGGCAATGGCAACAGGCGCAGGGCAAACGAACTGTTCTCTATCGGACTCGCTTTGGCTGCAATGTTCGGATTGTTGCTGCCGCTGATAGGCATAGTGTTTTTCACACCAATATCCGAATTGCTGTGCAAGTCGGAAACGCTGAGACCACTATCCGACGAGTTCATGCGCATCACAATGTTTTCGCTCTTGCCATTGGTGTTTATGAACACCCTGAATCAGTATGTTACCACCGATGGCTCTCCACGACTGGTGACACGAGCAATAGTGATAGGAAACATCGTGCATGTGATTCTGGACGTTGTATTTATGAAATATCTGAATATGGGCATATCTGGAGCAGCTTATTCCACATTGATAATGTATATTGTTTGCTGCCTGTTGCTCTTGCCGCATTTCAAAAAACCAAATACATTGCGACCAGTACGCTTTTCGCTGGATTCCGCTACTGCAAAAAGCATGCTTGTGATAGGTCTGCCGCTGTTTTTCAGCACCGTGCTCCTTTCTGTGCAGTATGTTTGCAACAACAATATCACTGCAATGTATCATAGTGTCAACGGACTGATTGCCCTGGCGGTATGTATGCAATTGTTCTCTTTCTCAATGATAATACTGACAGGCACATTGCGCACCATACAGCCTATAGGTGCGATATTGAAAGGAATGAACGATTCGCAAGGCATACTTCTGCTCATGAAACGTGCTTATAGGTTTATGGTCATCTGTCTGATTGTCTATGTACTTGCAATTGTCTTTTTCCCAAGTGAAATAGCCACTGCATTAGGCGCAAACTCACCAGAAGCAATGGATGTGATAAAATTTGCATTGCCAGCATTCTCACTTCATATAATGATGCAGGCTATGCTCTACAATCTGATGCCTGTCTATCAGTTCTATGAACATAAAAACATCGCTTTCTTCCTGTCGATAGGACAGACATTATTGCCTATGATTTGTTTCTGGATAATGAAGGGCAATTGGTTTGGATTCTTTGTCGGACAGATGGTAACGGCTGTTGTCTTGCTGATTGCTACTATTTGTGTCCGTAGAAAGAACCATCATCTGTATCCGCTGCTTCTCATACCAAAAGAACCAGCAAATGAAGTCTATGATGTATCAATACCCCTCTCAGCTCTCACCCCTCAATTGGCAGAGCTGCGAAAAGAACTCACAGAATTTATGCGCAACAATGGAGCAACGGAGAAAGTTGTCAATCATGGTGTGTTGTGTGCAGAGGAATTGTTGAAGAACATCATTCAGCATGGACATGCTCACTATGCAGACATCAAAGCCACAAAAGACTATATTTCAATCCATGACGATGGTTGCCCATTCAATCCGATTGAATACAGCGAAGCCACAGGATATGGACTTCTTATAGTCAAAGGATTGTGCAAGGACGTGCAGTATAAATATTTGTTCAACCAAAACATGACAATATGTAAATTGTAAAAATATAAAAAAACTTAAAATCCTAACCTCAAAACCTTAAAACCTCAAAACCCTAAAACCTTTTTCTTATCTTTGCGCTAAATTTAAACTTAATAGTTATAAGGTTGTACGGACCTACCTCATAACCGCAAAACCGTAAAACCTCAAAACTTCAAAATATTTTTTTTTATTTTATGGAAAAGACTTGGCGTTGGTTTGGAAAGAACGACAAAATAACCCTGAAGATGCTGAAGCAGATTGGGGTTGAGGGAATAGTTACTGCTCTGCATGATGTACCTAATGGTGAAGTGTGGACACGTGAGAAGATTCATTCTCTAAAAGAATATATCGAGAGTTATGGAATGCGTTGGAGCGTGGTGGAGAGTCTGCCCGTTGTGGAGAGCATAAAATATGCCGGAACAGATCGCGACAAGCAGATTGAGACTTATAAGGAGAGTCTGAAAAACCTTGGATTGGAAGGCATTCATACTATCTGTTATAATTTTATGCCTGTACTTGACTGGGCTCGTACCGACTTATTCCATAAGAACGAAAACTTTACAAGCAACCTGTATTTCTCACATGCTGAATTCGCATATTTCGACATTTATATTTTGAAGCGCGAAGGTGCACGTGAGAGTTTTTCTGCCGAAACACTGAAAGCGGCTGACGAGATTTATGATAAGATGGTGGCTGAGGGCAAAGAGGCTGAATTCAATCATCATCTGGTAGATAACATAATAGTGAAAACGCAAGGCTTTGTGAATGGCAACATTACAGAGAACGACGAGCATCCCGTGGAACTTTTCAGGCAATTGCTCAAGTTGTATGATGGCATCACAAAAGAGCAATTGCGCGAAAACATGCGCTATTTCCTTGCAGCCATTATGCCGACTTGCGAGGAATACGGGATGAATATGTGCGTACACCCAGATGATCCTCCATTGCAGATTCTCGGCCTGCCACGAATAGTGACTTGCGATGAGGATATTGAATGGTTTCTCAACGCTGTCGATAACAAGCACAATGGTCTGACGTTCTGTGCAGGTTCGTTGTCGGCTGGGGCACATAATGATGTTGTGGCATTGGCTAAGAAATATGCTTCACGAACTCATTTCGTGCATCTGCGTTCCTGCCATGTCTATCCTAATGGTGATTTTACAGAAGCAAGTCATTTAGGTGGCAGGGCTAACCTGATAGAACTGGCAAGGATTTTTGAAAAGGAAAATCCGAAACTGCCGATGCGAGTTGACCATGGTCCGTTTATGGACATGTATGAAGAAGATACAAGAGGCTACAATGCTGGATATTCGTTTCTTGGAAGAATGTTTGCCTTGGGACAAGTAGAGGGAATACTTGCTACAGTTGATAATGAATTAGGAATATAATTTACAAATATAAAAATTATGAATAGTTTATTTGACATCAAAGACCAAGTGGTCGTGATTACTGGTGGAACTGGTGTGTTAGGTTCCATGATTGGTAAATATCTTGCAAAGGAAGGCTGTAAAGTGGCTTTTCTGAGTCTTCCACAGGAAAAGGAATTAGGCGATAAGTTAGTGGCAGAGATAAAGACTGACGGTGGTGAGGCTTGCTGGTTTGCAACCAATGTGCTTGATGCTGCCGTAGTAGAGCAGAACTGCAAGGATATACTTGCAAAATATGGTCGCGTAGATACTCTGCTGAACGCTGCGGGCGGCAACCAGAAAGGTGCTACTATCGCTGACGATCAAAGTATTTTCGACCTTGACCCTAAGCAGTTTTCTTTTGTGCTGGAACTCAACCTCACAGGTACAGTGATTCCTACACAAGTATTTCTGAAACCAATGAAGGAACAGGGCAAGGGACAGATTGTGAACTTTGGTTCAATGACGAGTTTCCGTCCATGCACTCGCGTTTGTGGCTATTCTGCAGCAAAGAGCGGAATAAAGAGTTTCACAGAATATATGGCTTCTGAGGTGGCACGCAAGTTTGGCGATGGCATCCGTGTAAATGCTATTGCACCAGGATTCTTCGTTACAAACCAGAACCATGACTTGCTCGTTAATCCTGACGGCAGTTGGACTCCACGTGCTGAGCACATCATACAGCAAACTCCGTTTGGAAGAATGGGTGAGCCAGAAGAACTGTGTGGTACGATTCATTACCTCATCAGTCCTGCTTCAAAATTTGTCACAGGCACAGTGGCTGTGGTTGATGGTGGATTTAATGTGTATTGCATATAATTTGTTAAATCAACATAAAATGAAAAGTTTAAACAAAAGAACGGCT
>JAZLEX010000165.1:0-4517 GCA_045615485.1 Prevotella sp. | reverse complement strand
ATTGAACCTTGAACCTTCAACCTTGAACCTTCAACCTTAAACCATTTATTTCTCATAATATCTGCGTTTTCTGATTTTTTTAATTAGTAGTTTATTGTTTGAGTTTATCTTGCTGGCTTGTGTCCAATAATCCACAGCCTTATCAATTTCTCCAATCTTGGAATAAATATCTCCTGCATGGGAATAAATGTCTTCATGCGTCTGCAACGTATCAAGATTAGCAAGAGCCTTGTCAATATATATTCGTGCTTCGGTGTATTTCTGTTCCATAAACAGCACCCAGGCGTATGTATCTAAATAGGTCGCATTGTTGGGCTCTTTCACGATAGTCTTGTAACTCATCTCCTCCGCTTTGTCGAGTTCTCTGTTGTCAAGACTCAGATAATAGGCATAGTTGTTCAGGCATCCTATGTTGTCGGCTTTCCATTGCAGGCAGGAATCGTATGCATTGAATGCATCCGCCTTTCGGTTGGTCTGGAAATAGAGATCTCCCAAAATAGCATAAAAATCAGACACTATTTCTGGATTACTGCTTTCGCTGATAGTGCTTATGCCACGTTGGAATACATCTATCGACTTGTCGTTTTCCTTTTTCTGCATGTGAGCCAGTCCCTGATAGTAATAAAACGCCAGTTCGTCGGGATTATACTGCCGAGCAGGGGTACATATTCTGATTACCTCATCATAATCCTGCTCCTCCCAAGCATACAGCACTAATTTTATTCTTGCACTTGCATTGTCGGGTTCTATTTCAACAATTTTCCTGAACACAGCCAAGACGGAATCTCTGTCCATCTTCTTTGCCTCCATGTAATAGCCTTGCATCATCATTATTGTGACATCCTGTTCATCGTCAGTCTGAACAGAGCGGAATACTTTCAGCATTTGCAGACTGTCGCCACCAGCCTTTTCATTATCGGCTATTGCTAATCTCAGCAAATAGGCTTTTACATCAGGCTTCACGGCTTTGTTTCTCAGCATCGTCTTAGCCATCTCTTCACTCTTCAAAGTATCCTGCCTCACAAGATAATATTGATAAAGCGACAACTGTGCAGAAATGTTGTCAGGCTCCTGACTCAAAACATTCTGGTAAATCTCCAATGCCTTATCATACTGGTCGTGCTGCTGATAGAAATCACCCATAGCAACAGTGTAGTTCAAATCGTTGGCATGAGTATTTGCTAAATCCTGAAGGACTTCCAAGGCTTTCTCATCGTCTTTCTGTGCCAAGTAGATACGATACTTAGTCATTGAAATAGTCTCGCTTTTACCCTCAAGTGTTTCAAGCCTGTTCAAAGCCCAAATAGCCTTATCATATTTTTCAGCAGTCGAAGCCAGACTTATTATAGAGTTTAGAATGTCACCGCGTTCATGGTCGTTTGCATAGATATCTTCGTATGCCTGTATAGCCTTATCGTATTCTTTGTTCTGAATACAATATTCCGCCACCATTTCCTTATAGTAGTCGTTTTTAGGGTCGAGTTCCGAAGCCTTTTCCATATAGGCCCTGGCACGTTTCATGTCTTTCAGATTAAGGTAGTATTTCGACAACAGAAACTTGATTTCAGAAGCATTTGGATTTAGGCTTTCACAATGCTGCAATAAATCGAATGCCCCTGCAAAATTTCCCTTTTCCTGTTGGCGTAATGCTTCTAAAAACAAATATTGAAAATGCTCCTGCACAGGCTGATGCCAGGCGCATGATTGGCAATGGACAATTGATAATTGGCAACTGATAATGCCCCAAACCAAAAAGCATAACGCATAACGCATAATTGATAATTCCTAATTTCCCTAATTCCTTAGTTCCCTAATTCCTTAGTTCCCTAATCATCTCTTCCCTGTATGTCCGAATCCACCAGAACCTCGTTCGGTTTCATCAAGCACATCCACATTTTCAAATTCTGCTTGTTCATAACGGGCAATCACCATCTGGGCAATTCGCTCTCCATCTTCCACAACAAAGTCTTCATTGCTGAGATTTATCAGCACTACACATATTTCACCACGATAGTCGGCATCTATCGTGCCTGGAGCATTTACTATCGAAATACCCTTCTTTATAGCCAGACCACTGCGCGGACGGACTTGTGCTTCATATCCCTCTGGCAAAGCAATATACAATCCTGTTGGGATGAGTGCTCTTTCTAATGGTCGCAAGGTGACTGGAGCAGCAAGATTTGCCCTTAAATCCATACCTGCACTTTGCGTGGTAGCATACTCTGGCAGAGCATGTCTGCTCTTGTTTATTATTTTTATCTTCATCATAAAATTGGTCAGTCGGTTGTTTGGTCGTTTTGTTGTTTGGGCTTCCCAATCTCCCAATCTACTAATCTCCTAATCTACTAAATAATCTATATTCAACGCGCAAAAATAAGAAAAAAGGTTAGAGGTTAGAGGTTAGTGGTTAGGGATTTATGATTTTTTAATAAAAAAACGTATTTATGAATTGTTCATTGCGCATTATGAATTAAAAAACATGGTTTTTTCCTATTTTTGCAAAAAGTTTTTAGCCAATGAAAACAGTTTCAATCTTATTGCCTGCCTACAACGAAGAAGAATCTTTTCCTCTCATAAAAGCCAATATGGAGGCAGTAGTTAAAGCAAATCCTGACTACAACTGGGAATTTTTGCTGATAAATGATGGTAGCACAGACCATACATTGCAACAGATGATAAAGTTGCATAATCAGGATTCCAGATTCAATTATATCGACCTCTCACGCAATTTTGGCAAAGAGATTGCTATGATGGCTGGCTTCGACTATGCAACAGGCGATGGCGTGATAATCATGGATGCCGATATGCAGCACCCAATCAACGTCATTCCCGAAATGCTAAAATATTGGGAAGAAGGCTATGACGATATCTATGCACAGCGCAGGACTTCCAATGAAACATGGTTTAAAAAGAAAACCTCAAAAATGTACTACCGACTATTGCAGGATCTCACTTCAATACCAATTCAGAAAGATACTGGCGACTTCCGACTGTTAGACAGATCGTGCATAGAAGCATTAAAGCAGATGCGAGAATCGGAAAGAAACACTAAAGGACTATACAGCTGGATTGGATACAGAAAAAAAGGAATATTCTACGACCAGAAAGAGCGCGTTACAGGAAAATCCAAATGGAACACATTATCATTGTTCAATCTTGCCATGAACGGAATCACATCCTACACTACAGCCCCATTGCGTATAGCATCAATATTAGGTCTGGTGGTTTCAATCATCGCCTTTCTATATCTCATCTACATCATAGTCACAACAATGGTATTCGGCGAACCAATACAAGGCTATCCCACAATTATGGTAACCATCCTCTTCCTTGGAGGCATCCAACTGATTGCAATAGGCATCATTGGTGAATATTTAGGACGAGTGTTCAAAGAAGTGAAAAACAGACCAGGCTATTTCGTCCGTTCAGCCTCTCAACCGAATTACTCTGACTCTGACTCAAAATAGAAAAATCGAAAAAAATCGCCAAACGACCAAATAATGAACGAGCAGCAAAGAAATCTGGCAGAACGCGAATATGCCAAGAAAAAATTACCACAATGGACCTACATTGATGGCATAATCTATCCTCGCCACATTTCATTAGAACAATGCTCATCCGAACAGACTGCCAAATACAAAAGTCAACTATTATCCACTAAAACGCCAAACCTCCATACATTCGTGGATCTGACTGGTGGATTTGGTGTGGATTGCTACTACATAGGCAAAAATTTCAAATCTGCATTCTATATCGAACAGAATCCTGACCTCTGTGAAACTGTAAAGCATAACTACAAGCTGTTAGGTTTTTGCCAATGCACCGTCATTTGCCAGGATGCTCCAGAATATCTTGCACAAATGCCACAAGCCAACGTAATCTACATCGACCCCGCAAGGAGAGACGGCAACGGCAAACGCACTTACGACATTTGCCAATGCACACCTGACGTAACCAAAATCAACGACCTGCTGCTACAGAAAGCCGACAAAGTGATGATAAAACTTTCGCCTATGTTCGACTGGCACAAGGCGGTAAAAGATTTGCATGGAGTTACGGAAGTTCACATCGTTTCCGTCAGGAATGAATGTAAAGAACTATTGATAATTCTTGAAAAAGAACCAAAGCCGCTGAAATTGTTCTGCATTAATGATGACTCGACATTTATAGTTGATAACGATGGTTCGACAAGCTCACCACAAGTTAACACTGACTCTGACACTGACTCTGACACATTCCAATACCTTTATGAACCAAATGCCTCCATTATGAAATCGGGTTGTTTCAGAGAGTTAGCATTGCGGTTCGGGATTATGGAAATAAGTGCAAGTTCACACCTGTTTTTATCCGATAGACAACTAAAAGATTTTCCGGGTAGAAGTTTTCAAATATTATCGGTTTCATCGATGAATAAACTATCCTTAAAAGAGAATATTTCCATACTGAAAAATGCAAATATCACCACACGTAATTTCCCAATCAATGCCAGTCAGTTGCGTAAAAAACTGAAACTGGCT
>JAZLEX010000164.1:0-6946 GCA_045615485.1 Prevotella sp. | reverse complement strand
CAGCAAATGTTTTTTTGCCTTCTTTAGTAATTTTAATTTCCATAACTATAATTGTTTTTCCATTGTTAATATGTTGCAACCTTTCTCAAATGTATAGACCACTTTATCCATCAGTTGCTTACAGAGGAAGATTCCTAATCCGCCTATCTTACGCTCTTCAGCGGAAAGATTTATATCGGGGTCATCCTGGTCGAGGGGATTGAACGGCACTCCTTCATCCCTGAGTTTAATCACCAATACATTGTCGGGCGTACGGTCAATGTTTACAATAATATAACCTTGTCCTTCATGGTATGCGTATTGTACTATATTTTCTGTGGCTTCTTCTGCAGATAGCCTTATTTTGAACAGCAGATTTTCATCTGTTGGCATTTCTGGAGCTGACAGGATGAAATCTATTATTTCTGCAGTCTTGTCTTTAATTGGATCAAAACGATAATCTGTCATATTATTAATTAATTTTTCGATGCAAAGGTAATAAAAAGGTTTTACGGTTTTACGGTATTACGGTTTTACGGTGAAGGTTTTTAAGTTTTTTTATACTATTCGCCCTGAATCGTGCTGATTAACTGATGAACAACGTTGAAAGAATTTTCCGAAACGGTGTCCCAGAAATTATTGTAGCATTCAAAATTGTTGCCTTTTACAGGAACATCGCTGACGATGCGAAAACTCATAAACGGCACTTTGAATAAGTGGCACGTTTGTGCAATTGCAGCTGATTCCATATCGATGGCTATTGTTTCAGGGAAATGCTCTGTTATTTCCTGGATTTTTTTCAGGGAATCAACAAACCAGTCGCCAGAGGCAATGAGTCCTGTATGGATATTATGTGTGTGTTTCAGTTTTTTTGCTATCTGTACCAGATTGTCTGGTGCCTCAAAATAAAGTGGCATTCCTTGAATCTGACCGTAGTCCTCTTCGTTTAATTTGCAATAAACGTCGTGATAAACATAATGTGTGCCAACTACAACGTCCATAACATCAAGTTTTTCGGTTGCTCCTCCAGCACATCCTGATGAGATTATGATGTCGGGATGGCAGTCACGAATCATTTGGGTGGCATTCACTGCCGCGTTGACCTTACCGATTCCTGTTTTTCGGACAATGATATTTTCGTTGTTCAGACTTTGGAGCATCCTGTACTCTTTGTCCATTGCTACAAGTATTCCTATTTTCATGATATTTGCGGTTTTACGGTTTTGCGGTTTTGCGGTTTTACGATTTTTCGATTTTTCGGTTTTTCGGTAATTTCCGTACAACCGTACAACCGCATAACCGTATAACCGTACATTAATATTCTATCGTCAATATTGTAATATCATCATTTTGCTCGGCATCGCATGTAAATGCTTTTACATCTGCCAGCAGCTTTTCTGAGATTTCTTTTGCGCTGCCAGTGATGTTTTGGGCAAATGACAGCAGTCGCTCTTCACCATATTGCTGCTTGTCATCACGTTCGGCTTCAGTTACTCCATCGGTATATAATATCAGCCGTGAACCCTTTTCCAGCACAACAGATTCGCCTTTATACTGGAAGTCTGGCATGGCACCGCCTACGAGATTTGCTGCCATTGGCAGATATTTTGCTGTTCCGTCGGGCGAGATTATGATGAGCGGATTGTGTCCAGCGTTGCAATACATGAGTACTCCTGTTTCAAGATTCAGTTTGCCTACGAAGAATGTTACAAACATTTCTTCTTTGTTTCCATCACAAATTATGTTGTTCACCCGTCCGGCAACTTCTCCTATTGGAAGCCCTAAATCATTCATAAATCGGAATGCACTGCGCGTAAGCGACATGTAGAGGGCTGCTGGTACTCCTTTGCCAGATACGTCACCGATTGCGAAATACAGGAATCCATTGCGTATTTGGAAATCGTATAAGTCGCCACCAACTTCTTTTGCTGGTCGCAGAATGGCGAAGATCCGTTCTGGGAAATCTTTCGGCACCATTCCCAACTGTATGCTGCGGGCTATGCTTATTTCGCTCTCTATGCGCTGTTTTGCTGCTGTAGTTACTTTCAGTTGTTCAATATGTTTTGATAGTGACGACTGCATGTATTCAAACGAATCGTGCAGTTGCTCCATTTCGTCTTTGGAGGTAATCTGAGGCAATCTGACATGGAAATTGCCTTTTGCAATCTCGCGTGCAGAGTCTGAGAACATAGTCAGCGGTTTTGTTAATCGCTTGATGATGATGCGGGATATGATTGTGAGCAATGCTAATCCTAATATCAATGAAATAAGAATTGTTGAAACCATTTTCACCCATCCACCTGTTACGTCATCGTATGGAGTGATAATTGCCATCGACCATCGATTCTTCACAGGAGCATAGACTGCAAAATAATAATCGTCACCATCATTGAATTCCGTTACACCAGCCAGACCTTCCATCATGCTTTTTGCTCCTTGCAGCAGAGTTGTGTCGGACTGTTCCAGTACTGTGGAGAAAATGGTTTCGTTCAGGATTTTGGTGGTATCTTTATGTGCTACAAACGAGCCGTTGCGTGATACAAGCATTATGTATGAGTTCTTGTAGGGTCTGATTTCGTCCAGATGGAGTGTGAGGTCTCTCAGCGACAAGTCGGCAGTGATTACTGCATAGACTTCGCCTTTTTCGTCGAGCAGAGGCAGGGAATATGTTGTCATGATTATTCTGCCGCCACCTTCGTCAAAATATGGTTCGCTCCACCATTCTTTTTTCAGCAATTCGGGTATCTGATACCATTCTTGCATTGGATAGTCGTTGTCTTTACTGCCCAATTGGAATGTCTCAATCAGACCAGTATGCTTGTTTATATACGTATAAGGAGAATAGTATTCCTGTCCGAAACTGAAAGGTCGAAATGCCACAGCAGAACCTACTATGTAATCGTTGCTTTCCACAAGTTTTCTTGTGAGATAATACATGTATTCTGGGTTGTTTTTATGGTCTTCTATTTCCCAAGCAACGCTTTTTACGGATGCTTCTACTTCGGAGAGTATTTCTTCCATATCGCTTACTACAGCATCCAACTTGTTGGACACTAAATTTTCAGCATCTTTATTGATTATCTCCAATGAGACTGTGCCGACATAGATAATAGTCGCCACGAAAAGTAATGTTGTAATTGACACCATGTATAATGTCAGTCTTGTTGCAAGTGAACGTTTCATTTCATTATCATATCTTCGTATTTGACTATTTTCTTCAGCATTTTTGCCTTCAGCATTTTTCGGGTTATTTCATCAAATGTTTGCTTTGAAACAGGGGCATAGTCGGCTACTCCCCTAGAATTAAGCTGCAATTTCAATATTTCCCTGAGCATAAGTTCCTGATGTATATTACTGGTTGGAATGTTGTCAAGTTTCATGTATTTTTTTGTAATTGCTAATGCTTCTGCTGGGTTGTCACGTGCATAGTCCCATCCTCGCTTTATGGCTTCTGCAAATTTCTTTACATCTTTCTTGTTTTGCTGATAATAATCTTTTGTGGTATAAACTCCCTCTTCAGGGTAGTTATATCCTATGTCGGAGAAATGCACCACATTCTTATTTGGGATTTCACCGATTGCCATCAGCAAGCGCAGGTATTCGTTAAAGGTGTATGCTAACATTCCATCTATGGCATTTGCAACGTAAAGGTTCATGGGCGACAATGATGGAATCCAGTTCACCTTCAAACCTTTTTCAAAAAACGCTATTTCTGGTATCTCACGGAAGCCCCCTTTCCAGGTGCCGATTTTTTTGTTCTGTATTTGTTTGTATGATGTTACTGGCTTTTTTGAAATATACACCAGGCCACAATTTTGGGATGTCTGCAACACATTGACTAATGGCAGTCCTTGGTCGCGTGCAATCAAAGCCCCGACCAGTTGTGTCATGATAACGTCAGTTTCTCCGCTTCTGAGTAAATCAATAGCCGATTGTCTTGTGGATTGTTTAATGTGCTTAATCTCTACATCAAGCCCTTCATCTTCAAAATAACCTTTATCCATGGCAACATAAATCCCTGCGAATTGAGCTTGTGGCATCCATGGCGGAGTGAAAATAATTTTTCCTTCTGCAATACTGGTGACTATCAGCAAAAAAACTGCAAGCAATAATGTTTTGACGGTTATGCGGTTTTGCGGTTTTGCGGTTTTACGGTTGTGCATTGTAAATCGTGAATTATTAATTGTTAATTGGTGGTTTTTGCGGTTTGACGGTTATGCGGTTATGCGGTAATTTCCGTACAACCGTACAACCGCATAACCATACTTATTCCAAATATCTGTTTCTTAAAATTTCCATATCTTCTTCTGATATGAGTATCATATCTTTCAGATATGACATCATACCACCATATTCTCTGTCAATCTTATCCAATGTGGCTTCAAAATTCTTTGTGCCGACTCCTATGAACGAACGCACTGCATCCAGTTCAGCCTCACCGCCACCCATCTGGCGTACTTTCTTACATGCTCTGTCGATTTCGGCTTTGTAATAGTTGTTCGACAAGTCAAAGTCATGCACTACAGTTTCTCTGTCGGCTCCAAGGGCAAACAGCAGAAAAGCAGCACCTAACCCTGTTCGGTCTTTTCCCTGTGAACAATGCCAATAGATTGAACCTTCTGGCGTACCGATGATATTCTGAATGAAAGCGGCATGCTGCAACTGGGTGTATTCATTGTCTATCATATCGGGATACATAACTTTCGCCAGTCGTTGCACTTTTTCTGTAAATGCTTCTGTCAGCAGATATTGTTCAAGGTTCATGTATGCTTCATGAGGCAGGGATTCCACTTTCTGGTCGGTCACCATGTCGATGGTTGGCAGCCAAGTGTATTTCACTCCCTCCATCACTCTATCAGGAAAAAGTTGTCGTTCTCTTTCAGAGCGGAAATCAAATATGTGGCATACACCAAATTCTCTCATACGCTCAATGTCCTTGTCGGTGGCTTTTGCAAGCGACCCACCACGCACAAGTTTCCCAGCACGGATTTTCCTTCCGTCCTGCATCACGTAGCCACCCAGTCCACGCACATTTGGTATTCCTTCAAAATTGTATATCATTATTATGTTTTTGCGGTAATTTCCGTACAACCGTACGACCGTACAACTGTACCAAAAACTTTCTCTATCAGAGCAACAAATTCCTGGTAGGCAAATGTTGTTTCGAGTTCTTTCAACGAAGCTGCTAAACCTCTGTAGTGCCATTCATGATCGGGTTTTCCATTCGGTGCATGGAATCTGTCCCATAGTTTATCGCCAATCTCACAATAGTCGCGATAAATAGCCCTCATGTTCGACAACTTGTCGCCCAGGGCTACAATCTTGGCATCTCTGGTGGCAGCAGCCAATCTGTCAATGGCTGCCTGTTTCCTGTCGTGCCAACTCTCTGAATCGCTTTTGCCTACGACTGGTGTTTCACTTTCTGAGTCCACCAGTTTTGCTATTCTCTCACCAAATTCGCTGCAAATCTCTTCAACAGAAACATCCGTATCTTCAACCACATCGTGCAATGCCGCTGCGGCAAGCATTTCCTGGTCGGGAGTGATTGTTGCCACTATCTCCACCGCCTCAAGCGGATGAACAATATAAGGGAAACCTTTACCTCTACGTTCTGTATTGGCATGTGCTCTTACCGCAAATACTATTGCCTTGTCGAGTAATTTGCTGTCTATATATTTATTTGCCATAGTCTATTGCATAAAAGGCAAATCTTTTGCCTGATTCATAAGTCGTTTTGCTCTGTCGGCATTATATGGCGACTGACCGTTCAAGACATTAAAAAACATTGTCAAGTCGGCTTCACCATAACCATTTTTCAACAGATAAGCCAAGCATAAATCCTGAATACCTATTGTGGATACAACAATATCAATATCGGTGCCTCCTATTTGGAACAAAGCCAACTGAAATGCTGCTTCTGAATAGTCGTGTTTCAGTTTTTCCACATCGCCCAGTGTCTTGAATCCCAGTTCCAGCAATACTTTCAGAAAAACAAACGAGGACGACTGATGTATTTCTGCCTGATTGATGGCTGCAATCTTTTTGGTCAGACTGTCGAATGGATGGAGTTCCAGATATTTCCGGAAAGAGTCACCATCCAGCGGCACCTCGTCAAACCGTCCACTGCTCACCAAATTCTGAACCTTGTAGCGATACTCCCTGATGGCAGTCCTGATGCGACTGAATTCGTCGTCTGCCAATTCCAGCATTCCTGCCAGACGATTCAGTGTCCGCAAGTATTCTGTAGGAACTTCAATATTCGATTTGTAGCCAATGTCATGATACATGTTTGCCCATACATGCTGCAAGGCTGTGCGCATCTGTATTTCAAAACGTATTTCATTCAGTTCTGGCATAGTCTCATCGAAATAGAGTGATTTTGGAATGCTGCAGATATAATGCAACGACAGATAGCCAAAACTATTCAGTTCGTACGTCTTACGCTTGTCAACAGAATTTTCCCAATCTATATTAAATTTGTTTTCCAACAAAGCAGAAATCTTATCCACATCTTCGGTATAGAATGTAATTACCCGCGCTCCGAAAATGTCGGTGAGGTCGAGAAACGTCCTGTATTTGCTGCCTTTTTTTGCAAGTTTGCCAGCCAGACTTTCTTCTGTTTTCACACGACCTTCTACGGCTGTTACCAGAATTTTGTTTTTGGCAAGGCTCTCACGCAATTCGTTAAGCACAATGTCTTTTAGCCTGTTCACCGCAGGCAACATTTCCCGATACTCCTCAAGTATCATCGTGCAATGTATGTCCAATCCGTATGATTCCAAATCATTCATTTTTCTCACACAACTTATGAGCAATTCCTAATTCTTTATTCAACTTTCGCATGTGCTCAAGTTTTAGGTTTTGAGGTTATTAGGTTGTTAGGTTTTTGAGGTTTAGTTACCTTTGACTTAATGAGGGTAATCTCAACCTTATAACCTTAAGACCTTAAAACCTTATAACCTATCAA
>JAZLEX010000163.1:0-4061 GCA_045615485.1 Prevotella sp. | reverse complement strand
GCTTCTTCGGATTCCGAAACCTTTATATTCTCAGCAGATGCAAGCCTTGAAGACAGCATTTCCAGATTTTCCACCAGCACCTCTGTAACATAGCGTTTAACGCCCTGTTTGTCATCGTATGAGCGTGTGCGAATCTTGCCGTCAACATAAATCTTATCACCTTTGCGAACATACTGTTCTACAATTTTTGCCAGTCCACGCCAGAAAACAAGATAGTGCCAGTCAGTTCTTGACGGCACTTCTGTACCATTCTGCAGCTTATAACCGCGTTCTACTGTTGCGAGACTGAGTGTTGCTACTGCTAAGTCGGAATCAACGTAGCGAATTTCTGGATCCTGACCGACATTGCCAATAAGCATTACTTTATTCATAACTACTATTTTTAAAAAGTGGAATATGCTTAATTCTTTGAATCAAATCTTAGAATCTATGATTTACACCAAATATTGTGAACTGATACTCTCATGGGTTTCGTTCCTGAGAATTGTTTCAGCAATCATTTCAGCCACTGAAAGCTGCTTGACTTTTGCACATCCTTTCGTATAAGGTATCGTATTAGTAAAAACTATTTCCTCAAGTGCCGATTTCTCTACTCGTTCTGAAGCCTCGCCACTCATCACGCAATGGGAAGCTACCGCCCTGACACTCAATGCACCGTTCTGTTTCATCAAATCGGCAGCCTTTGTTATTGTACCTGCCGTGTCAACCATATCGTCAACAATTATCACATTCTTACCTTCCACCTCACCGATTATGCGCATACTTTCCACCACGTTGGCACGCAGACGCACTTTGTGGCAAAGCACAAGCGGACAACGGAAGTATTTCGCATACGTATTGGCACGCTTTGAACCACCAACGTCTGGAGAAGCAATACATAGGTTCTTCAGTTTGAGACTTTGAATATATGGTATGATTACAGTTGATGCATAAAGATGATCAACTGGCACATCAAAAAATCCCTGAATCTGGTCGGCATGAAGGTCGAAAGTTATGACGCGGCTTACACCTGCTACACTCAACAAGTCGGCAACCAGTTTTGCACCGATGCTTACACGAGGTTTATCCTTCCTGTCCTGACGAGCCCATCCGAAATATGGAATTACCGCAGCAATCTTATTTGCAGAAGCACGCTTTGCGGCATCAACCATCAGTAGCAACTCCATCAAATTGTCAGAACTTGGAAAAGTGCTCTGAACAATATAGACATTCTTGCCGCGGACGGATTCTTCAAAATACACTTCGAATTCTCCATCAGAAAATCCGTTTTTCTGTGATTTACCAAGAGGTACTTCAAGGTATTCACAAACTTTGTCTGCAAGATATTTTGATGCAGAACCTGAAAACACTACAAAAGAGTCATTTTTTTTAGCCATAATTATTATCCTATAATCTTTTTTATATTTGCAAAATAGTTCAACACACCATTATAACTATCTTGCTTATTAACGTCAAATCTGCTCCAAAGGTCTGAACACAGCACCACCCCACCGAAGCCCATCTGTGCTGCAAGTCTGATGTTGTCGGTATTCATTCCACCCATGGCATAAACCTTTTTGTTGATACTTCCATTGGTTACTGCATCTTCCAACTGCTTCTTAGTAAAACCACCATCAGTAAAGCAGTTGTTTAGTATCATGTATTGGTATTTCTTGCGCATTTCCTTGTCGGCAAGGTTTGTAATATTGTTGCAAATACAAACCAATTTGCCTTTCACTCCCATCGGCATACTTGCGTTTTCATCTTCCAAACATATTCCCGCCAACTTGTATTCATTGCGCAAATAAAACTGATTGTGGATAAAAATATTTTCGTAGCAATCCTCTGGAAGCAGCGACAGCAAGCGCTCTACAAACATTGGCGAAGCATTTGGCTTATTGATATGCAGTGACTCCATACCTTCCTCGAAGAGAGAGGTTAAAATCCTATCCTCTTCGGTAAACAATAGCGGCTGAGTCATTACTATCAGTTTCATGAAGAAATAATTTCGTCGCGAAGATAATGTAAATTTTATATGTCTCCAAATTTTTTTATAAAAATTTATAATAATTAAGACAATGAAGGAGTTATATTGTCATAAAACAGCAATAAAAAACAATCCAATCGCTGAAAAAATCATAATGAAACAGACAACTACCCTACTAATCGCTATCTTGTGTTCTATCAGCACCGTATCTGGCAATGATGGCGTGTATTTCATGAACGGCAATCAGCTCGTTCCACTTGCTGAAACTTCTATCAAAGTGACCAAGGAAATTCTCACCATTTCATTCAACGACAATGGTATGGCTGATATTGATGTGTATTATGAATTTTTCAACGATGGAATGGCGAAAAATGTGATTATGGGTTTTGAAGCCAATGCACCATATAATAGTGGTGATTCTCTGAATCCGCTGAAAGAACATCCATACATCAGCGATTTCTCTGTCAGCATGAACGGCCAGTCACTCAACTACTCAAAAGACATCTGCAAACTTGGCAGCACAGACGGAAAACCTCTCGACTTGAATAAGTGGAAATATTCCAATGATTATGGTTGTGGCGATGCCGTTTACAATGCTCAGATTGATTCTGTAGTTAGTTTTGCATACGTCTATAAGTTTAATGCCAATTTTCATCCTGGGAAGAATATCGTGAATCACAAATATTCCTACAAGATGAGCTACAGCATAGGTAATCAGTATATTGTTGACTACAAACTCACTCCTGCCACACGCTGGGCAAACCATTGTATTGATGATTTCACTTTACGGATAAATGCACACAATACCGTCAAGCAGTTTTATTTCCCTGCATCAACTTTCCTGAAAAACAACTTTCGTATTGTCAGCGGCAAAGGCAAGATTAGCAACATCACACATTACAACATTCCCGAGACAGAAATCACGCTCTATAACGGAAGTGCAGAATTACATGCAACCCACTTCACACCGACCGAAGAACTATTCCTACGTTCCTCCGATGAAATGGTCGCTTTTCGCGATAACAAGCAGACGGAATATGAAGGAGCAGTAGTAGTCAACAACAAGACTTTAAACTGCGAAGGACGCCTGTCACGAATAAATGCCGACACATATACGGTTGAGGCTCAGGATGATGTCGATATTCCACGCAAGGGCAACACGATAGTAATCTATCGTGCAAAAGATGGAGATGGCTCCTTGTATAGCGCGATGCATAAAGTGGTGAATATCAGAAAAGAACCTACGACATCTTCACCAAAAGTCGGACAGATAACCTACGAAGAAGGCGATTTGCCAGAGTGCTTTGAATGCTTAGGACTACAAAACGGATGGTTTCATGTAAACTACTTCGGTATAGTAGGCTACGTACGTGCAGACTTGATTGGTTGGGATAGCATTTGCACTTTCTAAGGCATTGGCAAGTTGCAACGTGGAAACAATTCCTAACGTTGCACAAATCGACAACCATCCCAAACATAATGCCATTCAGGCACTTTTTCTGGAATAGCCAAATCTTTGTCACAAGTTAATAGTTCTGACTGTTTCACTATCAGCACATCATCGTTTTTGCTGAACGACATGCTTATCAGTTTTGCTTCTCCTTCGCTATCGAATGTCTTTTCAAAAACATTCAGACAATCAGCACTATTCCACTTTAAATCGAATAGTTGCATGTAAGAATTCTCTTCTGGCAGTTTCATGGTTTTAATCATGCAGATAAGCGTATCACAACCTTGTGCTGTCAGCATTTTCATTTGAAGTGTTGTGGTTTCGTTCAGACGCATTTTCAGATAGTCAGCAGTCAGTTCCTCCATGAGTGACTTCGCCTCAAACATGTTTTCCACTTCCATCTTAACATTGCCCTCAATAAAGTCAATGCAGTCAAGTCTGTTGTTTTTCGTTAAATAGGGAATAATGCTGTCGGGCATATTAGCAAACACATCACGCATTCTGGTCTGTGCTGGCAATATTAACGGACAAGCCAAAATAAGCAGCAATGTTGCAAACAGTCCCTTAAATAATTTATTATTTACCATTTTACGTCTTTTTTATCATTCTCCTAAACTGCTGGAATCAACTCTGTGGCGGAGATAG
>JAZLEX010000162.1:0-3127 GCA_045615485.1 Prevotella sp. | reverse complement strand
CGAAGCAACAGCCAACAGGCTATTAGATTGGGCAGAGATATTTAATTAGGCGGTTGATTTGAAAAAACTCCTACCGATACTTGTATTCATTCTGTTTACCATGTGTTTCATGGCAAACCGAGCCTCTGTTCTGATTGGAACCAGGGAATCGGGGAATCAGGGAACTATGGAACCAGGGAATCAAGGAATCAAGGAATCAAGGAATCAGGGAGTCCCTAAATCACTAAATACAAACAACCCAACCCCTACCCCACTTTTTCCCGATACTGTTTTGCTCGATAGCATTAGAGACATGATACGTCAGGACTCAATAGCCCGAATAAAGGCTGGTCCCGATACTAATGCCATGGACAGCCTGCAATTAGCAATCTACAAACACAACAAAGCTATCGACGATTCACTTGCCACCGATAGCATAAACAAGGAAAAGAAAAACGGACTTGAATTTCCAGTGGAATATACTGCTGACGACTCATTGGTGTATGATGCCACATCCAAATTATCGTATCTGTATGGCAATGCCTATGTCAAGTACGATGACATGGATTTGTCAAGCGACCAAATATTTGTTACCCTCGACAGCAGCAAGGTGTATGCCACAAGCAGAACCGATTCTACTGGGAGTGTTAATGGAAAACCTGTATTTGTTCAGGGAAGCGACACTTATGAGAGCGACTCCATTGCCTTTAACTTCAAGACCAAGAAGGGTTTTATTTCAAATGTTTATACGCAACAGGAAGACGGATTCCTCACAAGCGAGAAGTCAAAGCGGTCGGAGACGGGTGAAATGTTTTTACAGCATGGCCGTTATACCACTTGCGACCGTCCTCATCCTGATTTCTATATTGCATTGTCACGCGCTAAAGTCCGTCCTGGCAAAGAAGTTTATTTCGGTCCCGCTCATCTGGTTGTTGCCGATGTCCCATTGCCGCTTGCTATACCATACGGATTCTTTCCATTCACAAAAAGTTATTCCAGCGGACTGATAATGCCAACCTACGGCGACGAGACTTCACGAGGATTCTACCTACGCGATGGAGGATATTATTTTGCCATAAACGACAAGATCGACCTGAAACTCATTGGAGAAATATATACAAAAGGCTCATGGGGCATCACAGCCAGCAGCAACTACCGACGAAGATATAAGTATAGCGGAAGCTTTCTAATCAGTTATCAGAATTCACAGGAAGGCGACAAAAACATGCCCGATTTCAGCAAGTCGGAAAGTTTTAAGGTTCAGTGGAGCCACCGACAGGACAGCAAAGCCAATCCTTTCAGCACTATCTCTGCCAGCGTAAACTATGCCAGTACCAGTTATGAGCGGAACAACCTCACATCAATGTACAATCCTACATCGTTAACCCAAAGCACCCGTACTTCAAGTGTGAGCTACAACACAGGATTTTCAAGCATCGGAATGACTCTCAGCACCACCATGAACCTGTCGCAGAACATGCGCGATTCAAGCATAGCAATGACATTCCCCGACCTTAATATCTCAATAAGCCGTTTCTATCCGTTCCGACGCAAGAAAATGGTTGGAAAAGAACGATGGTATGAGAAAATCTCCATGTCCTACACAGGACAACTGAGCAATTCCATTTCCACCAAGGAAAGCAAATTCCTGCATTCAAGCCTGATAAAAGACTGGCGAAATGGTATGCAGCACAGAATACCTGTTTCTGGTAATTTTACATTGTTTGGATATGTAAACATAAATCCTTCGTTTAACTTCACAGACAGGATGTACACCAACAAAATCAACCGTTCATGGGATGAAACAAGGCAGACAGAAATAGCAGACACAGTGTATGGATTCCATAATGTCTATAACTGGAACCTCAGTGTGTCAGCAAGTACAAAACTTTATGGCTTCTACGTGCCAAACCGCAAGATTTTCGGTGATAAGATAGTAGCAGTGCGCCATGTCATTACCCCTACGGTGAGTTTCAGTTATGCTCCCGACTTCGGTGACCCTAAATACGGCTATTGGGACACATACACAAAAACCGATGCACAAGGCAATGTTTCACTCGTAACATATTCGCCATACCAACAGGCATTGTATGGCACACCAGGCAGAGGCAGAACAGGAAATATATCCGTAGATATCAGCAACAACATAGAGATGAAAATCCATAGCGATCGCGACACCACTGGCTTCAGGAAAATCAGTATCATTGATGAACTCGGAGCATCCATGTCCTACAACACAGCCGCCGAAACTAGACCGTGGAGCGATTTGAGCACACGCATCCGACTAAAACTCTCCAAGAGTTACACCTTCAACATGAATGCCGTATTTGCCACATACGCCTACGAACTTGATGAGAACGGACGCCCTTACATAGGCGACAAGACAGAGTACAGCTACGGACGATTCGGACGCTTTCAGGGTATGTCGCAAAACCTGTCATACACCTTCAACAACCAAACCTTCAAGAAAATTGCCGATTGGCTGAGTGGCAGACGAAACGGAGTTGATGACGAAACAAAACGCGACAATGACGAGGACGATGTCAACACCAACGAAGACCCTGTAATGAAGCAAGGCAAAAAAGCAAGGCGAACAGAAACCGACAAAGCCAGCACCGACGAAGACGGATACCTGCGCTACACACTGCCGTGGTCGCTGAGTGTCAGCTATGGAATCACTATGCGTGAAAACACAAGCGGTGAGTTCAACACCAAATCAATGCGCTATCCATACAAGTTCACGCATAACATGAACTTCTCTGGCAGTCTCACCATTGCACAAGGATGGAACATCAGTTTCTCTTCAGGTTATGACTTTGAAAACAAACAAATCAGCATGACCACAGCATCACTATCGCGCGACCTACATTGCTTCAATATGTCGTGTTCAGTGGTTCTCTCTCCTTACACATCATACAATTTCTCGTTCCGTTGCAACGCATCAACCCTTACAGATGCCCTCAAATACGATAAGCGCAGCAGCTACAGCAATGCCATAAAATGGTACTAGGTGGGTTCTATAAATTATATTGAGATGATTTCAGAATTATTTTTGAGCAGATTTCTTTGGTTAAAGCAAGCGCATAGTTTACTATGCAATTGATTTAAGCAGAGGAAGATGCCAAAAAGAAACTGAAAGCATCCAACA
>JAZLEX010000161.1:0-3679 GCA_045615485.1 Prevotella sp. | reverse complement strand
CGCGAATGCAATGAGCGAAAGTTAGAAAAAATTTTTGATGCAGCAAAATTTTTTCTAACTTCATCGAGCATTTCGCTTGCAGTCAAGCGCGGCTGGTGCAAGTCAGCCCGCTCGGGGCAAGCTATAAGAGAAATGCTCGGTATAGTAGTGAAAGTTGAGAGAAATACAAAATAAAAGTTGCAAAAATTTTATTTTTATTTCCGAAACGCATCCTAACTTGCGCGAATGCAATGAGCGAAAGTTAGAAAAAATTTTTGATGCAGCAAAATTTTTTCTAACTTCATCGAGCATTTCGCTTGCAGTCAAGCGCGGCTGGTGCAAGTCAGCCCGCTCGGGGCAAGCTATAAGAGAAATGCTCGGCAAAATGACGCTCCAAATAATCTTAGTGACTGAATGTCACCAAGGCGGCATTTTGGGGAGCAGACCCTCTCTGCGACGGAGGCACGGATTGGAACAAGACGATTCTGCAATCTATCGAAAAAAGACAAACAGACAAAATATGGCTCCGCGTTTCACAACAGAACGCCAATAAACTATTGATTATGATTAAAATACTTTTTCCTGATGCCTCGCTACAACTTCTCAATCCTTCTTCTGATCAGTTCCACGTAAGCATCTTTCAACTCTTCCATCAGGAAAGAGTCCATGATACACGTAATGAACTTTTCTTCATGCGCCTTGTACTTTGCGAAGAGATTCGGCATTACGTTATCAGGCAAACCGAGAGTTTTGGCAGCCTTGACAAAATCATCAGCCTCTATCTTTGATTTCCTCCCGTTTAGCGTGAGTGCAAGTTCCTCCCTGTCACGAGGATTGACAATAGCAGCATTTAGCATGTCGTATGCAGGAGTGAGGCGAGGCTTGCCCTCCTTGGGTTCGTAGAGCGAGAAGTTCTTGAGGTGCATGTCGTTGTTGCCCACAATCCAGGAGAAAAGCAGAACCTCCATAAAATTCGTCAGATCCATTTTCGGCACGGAAGAATAGCGCAGAATCGTCTTTCCGATGGTTTCATACGAACTCTTGTATTTGTATTCCGTCTGACGTTCAGTCAGCTGGCAGAAATCCTCCATTGCAATCTTTTCGCCTTTCGACGTACGGTCAATACGCCTTGTGACATAGCAGAGCGAATCATCCGCCATTCGCATCAGGGAATGAGGCACGACATCAATCCTTGCCACTTCTGCAAGGTGCATCGTGAGATCTTCCACCTCTGGCAGCTGGAGATAAGCATCCGTCTGAGGCTTCATGATGAAACCACCCCAAAGCCCCACGATAGTAAGTCGACGTTTGCCCTCGTGTTTGTTCAGATTAAGCGACAACTTCGGCTGGACGCCAGTCAGAGATGTCTGTTCCTTGATGACCTGTGATGCCAACGAGTCAATTTCCTCAAGTGTATAATCAAGCGAAGGAACCTCTTTTGTTCCAAAGAATTTCTTGACGCACGCAGGATGAAAGTCCAACTCTCCTGCATTAAGCGGACGGTAGCAGAACAAGCATTTACACATCGTTCACCCCCTTTCTTTCTATGACACTTACAGCCCCTATGCAATCCTTACAGCACAGCAAGAGAAGCGACATACGGTCAAGTACACTGATGTCGGTATTGCGAATAGCCACATCCAGGAGCCAACCTTCGGGAATCAGACCATCAAAGAAAGGGAACAGCACGTTACTCGTGTATGCCTCTTCCCGCAATGGCAGCGTCAGACTTACAGCCTTTACGCCTTCCATAGCAAGATATTCTGGCAGATACACGAACTCATAACCGTCATCCACTTCGGACAGCAGTCCTGCCAGACGCTCCTTATAATAAACTTCTGCTTGCCTAAGTACCATACGCTATCAATCTTTTGGCGTTGCCGTCAGTTCGTAATTAAAGAGGTCAAGCAACTGATTGACCTTATCCATGCGAAGCGTTGCCTTCCCCTGCTCCAGATTGCGTATGAAGCAAAGTCCCACTCCCGATTTCAGGGCGAGATCCTCCTGAGTCAGACCATACTCCTTGCGTAGGTCTTTCACTGTGTTTGATAAGCTTGTCCTTGCCATAATGCAGCTATTTTATGCAAAAGTACTAATAAAAGCACAAACTACATCATAACGAATATAGTTTAACAAAACTTTAACATTTTTATATTCGAAATGATGTAGTTTTACTCTATTTTTCATGCCAAGTCAAACTCACTACCACTATTCTATGGTTTTAAACTGCCGATGGGAACGACATATATGCCATCCGAACGGCGATAAGCATACTGACCTACACCTGTTAAGACCATCATAAACGATGGTGCTTTCATCTTATCCGTATCAATTTTGGCGGACAAGGCTTTGAGGGTAGTCGCTCCTTTTTCTATATTGTCTGCACCACCCAGTTTGATTTCAATAAGTCCGTATGAGCCATTGCGACGATGGAGAACAGCGTCACACTCCAGGCCGTTTTTATCGCGATAGTGGAAGACCTCCCCATCTAAGGCGTCAGCATAAACACGTAAATCGCGAATAGCCAATGTCTCAAAATAAAAGCCAAAGTCTATCAGATTATTCAATAAATCCTTTGGCCCGATTCCCAAAGCCGATGTAGCTATACTGGAATCCACAAAATAGCGAGTGTCACTGGTCCGTATAGCCGTTTTACTACGCAAATTAGGATTCCAGGCCCGCATGTCTTCTTCCAGGAATATCTTACTAAGTACCCTTACATAATCCTCCACCGTGTCTGTACTGATGGTAGTGTTTTCATTATTGATTATGTCTGCACGAATGGTGGTATATGGTATCTGTTCGCCTTGGTTGCGAGCCAGACTGCGGATAATGCGCGACATCGTATTGGCATCACGTCTTACATCATCCACACTGGATATATCCGAATTGAGCACAGCCTTGAGATAGGCATGCGGAACACGAAGTGCGGCTCGTTCAGATAATGTCAGCGTTCCCGGCCATCCTCCTCGGCATGTCAGATATGCTAATTTATCTAAATCAACAGTGGCAGCACCATCTGGCATTGCTCCATTGAATAATGCCTGAAGGCTCACGTCACCGGTACTGTCTCCTGACTCCCAAAGTGACATAGTGCGCATTGTAATCCAGTCGAAACGGCCAGCACCACTATGAAAGATCCGTTTCCTGTCTTTCTCCTTTGGAACGGCAGAACCTGTAAAGATAAATTGTCCGACATGCTCCGAGCGATGGTCAATCTCAAAACGTGCAGCATCCCACAGTTGGGGTGCTAACTCCCACTCGTCAATTACCCGTGGGGTGTCTCCTTCCAGTAAACGCCCTATATTAGTTTGTGCCAGTGAAAGATTTTGCTCCTTTTGAGTCGGATCATCCATGTATAGAACACTTTTGGCATGATGAACTGAGGTGGTGGTTTTGCCACACCACTTCGTTCCTTGCACAAGGACGGCACCCAATGCCTCTAAACTTTCAGACAACAACTGGTCTGCAATTCGCACTCTATATTCCTTCATGTGTATTGATTTTACAATTTAGTTGCAAAAGTACTAAAAACAAATGATATATGCAAAAAAATCTACTGATTTTCTTTATTTCGTTCACCCAGCTGGCCGTGTTTCGTTCACCCAGTTGGCTGTATTTTGTTCACCCAGTTGGCGATGATGCTATTGCTTAAGAGTACGACCCTTCTCTCAAACCAAAATTGGCTCCGCGTTTCACA
>JAZLEX010000160.1:0-3144 GCA_045615485.1 Prevotella sp. | reverse complement strand
GAAGTTACTGAATTTTATTTCAATGAGCACGACCTTGATGCTGTGAATCCTGGCACAATGGTACTCGACCAGAATGGCGACAAGTGTGCATTGATAAAAATTATTACGACGGTAAAGGGTTTTACGTTCGATGTTGGCAGTCTTGGGGTTATGAAGACTGATGATAAGCATACAGGCGAAATATGGGTGTATGTTCCGTATGGTATAAAAAAGATTACTTTAAGCCATTCTGAATACGGACAATTGCGCAACTATCCCATCCCCGTGAGCATAGAAAAGGGCAGGACTTACATAATGAAACTGAAGACAAAGCGATTGGAAAATTCCAACACTCTGACCTTGAAGTATAGCCCCGTCAATGCCATAGTACTCATAGATGGAAAAATGACTCGTGGGAAAAATGGAGTGATAGAGAAGGAATTATCTATTGGAAAGCATGAATACTCTATTTTTGCAGATGGCTACAATCAGTTGGATGGTCTTGCAAAAATAGAGCGAGAAGAGCCAACGGTAATTAGTGTACAGTTGGTTCCTTCGGCAAATTCAGGTGCTCCAGTTGCTCCAGCTCCTCCATCACCAACACCCCCTGCCATGCTTACCGATGATGGCAATGGCAACAAGACCTTTACAGCCAATGGCGTGAGCTTCACCATGATTCCTGTCGAAGGCGGCACATTCCAGATGGGCGCAACACCAGAGCAGGAAGATCCATTGTACTGGGAAAAGCCAGTCCATAGCGTGACGTTGAGCAGATACTACATAGGCGAGACGGAAGTCACCCAGGCTTTGTGGGAGGCAGTGATGGGCAGCAATCCATCTAATTTCAAGGGTAGCAGCAATCCTGTTGAGCAGGTTTCTTGGAACGACTGTCAGGAATTCATCAGCAGGCTGAACTCCCTCACAGGTCAAAGATTCCGCTTGCCGACCGAGGCTGAATGGGAATATGCTGCTCGTGGAGGTAGCAAGAGCCGTGGCTATCAGTACAGCGGCAGCAATAATCTTTTTGATGTTGCTTGGCACACAGATAACAGCGGCAGCAAGACACATCCAGTCAAGACCAAGCAACCGAATGAATTGGGAATATACGATATGAGTGGTAATGTATGGGAATGGTGTCAGGACTGGTTCGCAGACAACTATTATAAGAAACACAAGAAGAACCCTTCTCCAAACCCTGCCGGTCCTACCAGTGGGTCTTACCGCGTGGTTCGTGGCGGCAGCTGGAGCGGCGTTGCGAGGGGCTGCCGTGTTGCTCGTCGTGACTACATCACGCCTGGCGACCGCTACTACTACCTTGGCTTGTGTCTGGCTCTCTAAGTTTCAATCTGCTATTGTTGTGCATCTGCTCATTTTGCAAATTCTAAGCTCAATAAAATTTTGATATTGAGTCCAAAGGTTAAAAGGAAAGGTGCAGGATGCACCTTGGAAAAGACCTTTGTACTCAATATCAAAATTATATTACTGGCATAGCCAGTCGAAAAAAATGAAATTATGCAAATAAAGATTTTCACTATTCCAATTGACGCAGAAGAAAACCTGACAGAAGAAATGAATCATTTTCTGCGTTCTCACAAAATTATCAACGTGAAAAGTGAGTTAGCACCTGCAGGCTCAAATAGTTGCTGGACATTCTGCGTAACCTATTTGCTTTCTGGGGCATCTGAGGAGCAAACCGAAGGAAAGCGCAGAAGTGGCAAAACTGACTATAAAGAGGTGCTTGAGCCAGATGCGTTTGAGCGATTCAGCCGTTTCCGAAAGATACGCAAGCAGATAGCAGAAGAGGAAGCGGTTCCTGCTTATGCCGTATTTACTGATGCAGAATTGGCAGAAATGGCAAATTTACCCGAACTGACAAAAGGTGCAATGCAGAAAATTCCTAACATAGGGAAAAAGAAGGTGGAAAAATATGCAGATGCTTTCCTGTTGAATACATTTACTTTTGCCGATGAAACGAGCGGGAAACTTGATGCCCCAGATAGCGAGTCTTGATAATCTATATTTGGCATATCGAAAAGCAATAAAAGGCAAGAAACGTAAACAAGAAGTATTGCAGTTTGCTAAGCACTTTGATGACAATATTCTGGAAATGCAGCTGAAGATAATTAATGGCACAATCAGCGTAGGAGATTATCGCTATTTCACTATTTATGATCCAAAGAAACGTACAATATGTGCTGCTCCGTTTCACGACAGAGTCTTGCAGCATGCAATCATGAATGTTTGTCATAACTATTTCGACCGCACGCTGATAGACACAACATTTGCTACAAGAAGAGGAAAAGGTGTTTATGCAGCTCTTGAAATGGCCATCGACACATTGTCGCATTACAACTATTCCGTAAAGCTTGATTTCCGCAAATACTACGATTCTATAGATCACAAAGTGTTGAAATGTATGCTCAAACGAATGTTTAAGGATGCAAAGCTTTTGAATCTGTTTGACAAGATAATTGACAGCTATTGCACAACGGAAGGTAAGGGGTTGCCAATAGGCAACTTAACCAGTCAATATTTTGCCAATTTATATTTGTCAGGTCTGGATCATAAATCACAAGAAGAATGGAAAGCAGTCAAATATATAAGGTACATGGATGATATCCTCATAGGGGGAAATGATAGAAGTATGCTGAAAAACTGCATAACAAAAATGATTGAATATTCGTCAAATGTATTGAAGTTGACTTTGAAACCACCAATATTCAAGAACTCAATATACGGACAGACATTCCTTGGGTACAAGGTATTGCCTTATCATTGCAAACTGTCGGGTAGAAGTAAGAAGCGATTTCGTAGTAAATTGCTGAAATATAATAAATTGTTAGAAAACAGAATATGGACAGAAGGACAATATGCAGAACATATAGAGCCTTTGATTTCTTTTGTTCGTCATGCAGATAGCAAGGCATTTCGTGAGGATTGCCTTTGTAAACAAAAGGTGGCAATTGAAGAGTGGGTCTAACCGCGTGAATCGTGGCGGCAGCTGGAACAACAATGCGAGGAACTGGGGTCAGTGGAAAAATACTGGGGAAAGATAAAGGAAAACTATCAAAGATTTTGTAACTTTGTGCCATGAATATGCTTGAACAATTAACCCGTCTGGTTCTCCCCAAGGAGATTCTTGATTATTTTGATATCGTAAAGATA
>JAZLEX010000159.1:0-16755 GCA_045615485.1 Prevotella sp. | reverse complement strand
AATTCTATTTCCTGCTTACCTATAAGCAGATAGATGTTTTCACGTTTTTCGCAGCCGTGGAATTTGGCAAGTTTGTCGAGTATGGACGTTGTCAGCACCAGACCATTTGCCTCAAGGTATTCTTTGAGTTTTTCTTCTCCTTTCTGCTGAATGTAGCGTTCATCTTTTCGTAGTAATGCTAATATTTTGTTTCTTGCTTTTGCTGTTGACACGAAGTCAATCCAAGATGGCAAAACCTTCTGAGCTTTTGATGTTATGATTTCTACCTGATCTCCACTACTCAGTTTATGGCTTAACGGTACAAGCTTATGGTTGACTTTCGCACCGAGGCAGTGACTGCCGATGAATGTATGAATGGAAAAAGCAAAGTCCAGAGCTGTACTGCCTTGTGGCATGGTTTTAATGTCTCCTTTTGGTGTGAAGACAAAAATTTCGGATGCAAACAGGTTCAGTTTGATTGAATCCAGAAAGTCCATTGCATCAGGCTGAGGGTCATCGAGTATTTCCTTGATTGTGCCAAGCCAGTTTTCCAGTTCGCGGTCTTCCTCTCTTTCATTTTCGTTAGGCTTTTCAGAGTCTGCAGAAAGATTCTCATTCATTTTATATTTCCAATGTGCAGCAAATCCATGTTCTGCCACTTCGTCCATGCGGTCGCTTCTTATCTGCACTTCAATCCATTGCCCCTTATGACTCATTAGAGTGACGTGAAGTGCTTGATAACCATTGGCTTTCGGATGTGACAACCAGTCGCGCAATCTGCCAGGATGCCGTTTGTAGAGTTGTGTTATTGCTACATAGATATTGAAGCATTCATTAATTTCCTCTTCTCTGTTTTTTGGAGTAAATACGATGCGCACAGCCAAAATGTCATAGATTTCATCAAAGGTTATGTGCTTTTGCTGCATTTTGCTCCAAATGGAATATGGTGACTTCAGACGTGCCTTTATATCATATTGAATGCCCATTCGGTCGAGGGCTTCCCGAATAGGTGCGGTGAATTCATCAAACAATGTATCGCGCCTTTCTTGCGTAAGATTCAGTTTACTTGTTATTAAGGTATATTCGTCAGGATGCTCGTATCGGAAACTCAAATCTTCCAGTTCGTTTTTAATCTTGTTCAGTCCCAGTCGGTTGGCAAGTGGGGCATAGATATACATTGTTTCTCCAGCAATCTTATATTGTTTGTTGGCAGGTTGACTGGCAAGAGTTCGCATATTATGCAGACGGTCACAGATTTTTATCAGTATCACCCGAATGTCATCGCTCATCGTGAGTAGCAACTTGCGGAAATTTTCTGCCTGTAGTGATGCCTTGTCACCGAATATTCCTCCTGATATTTTAGTCAGTCCGTCAACAATCTGTGCTATTTTCGGACCAAAAATGTTTTCTATATCTTCAACATTATAATCAGTATCTTCTACAACATCATGTAAAAGAGCAGCGCAAATACTTGTGGAACCGAGCCCGATTTCCTTGCTTGCAATAAGCGCAACTGCCAATGGGTGCATAATGTAAGGTTCTCCTGACAGACGTCTTACTCCTTTATGTGCCTGACGGGCAAAATTGAAAGCTTTGGTAATGAGTTCTACTTTCTTGCGGTGGCATGATGATAGGTAACTATCCATTAGGCGTTGAAAAGCCTCATCCACCATTTGTTCATCCTTAAAAACATCTTCTTCAATCATCGTCTTCTTCTCCATCTTTTATGTCTCGTTGAGACTTTTCCCTTCTTTAAATATTTATCTGTGTTGAATTTGCAGATAGAATCTTCATTTGCAATAAAAAACTCCATGTCTTCCCGTGGCAAGCAGATTGGTGATGGCTCTTTTTCACCAGGAATCAATTCTGTGCGATACTGTGGATTGAGTTTCTTCAAGTATGAATAATCCCAATTGCAATAGTCGGATATTTGTCTGAGGCTTATGTTGTGGCAGGTCATCGTCCTATCGCAGGTTGATGGCAAGTCTGTGTCATCAGGAGTTATGCCGTGCTCTTGATAATAATTCATGATATAGGTCATCGCAATGAAGGTAGGAACGTATTCCCTTGTTTCTTTCGGCAAGAATTTGCGTATCTTCCAAAAGTCATTAGAGCCGTTGGCTCTTCTTATTGCCCTGCTCATTGCTGTTGGTCCACAATTATATGCTGCAATTGCTAACGTCCAGTTGTCATCGAAATACTTATAGAGAAATCTCAAATAGTGCAGTGCTGAGTCCGTAGATTTGTAAACATCCAGCCTTTCATCTACTAACGAATTTATTTTCAGTCCTTGTTCACGAGCTGTAATAGCCTTCATTTGCCATAGCCCAGCCGCTCCTCGCCGCGACATGGCTTTAGGTTTCAGGGTTGATTCTATTGCTGGCAAGTATTGCAACTCAACAGGCATGTCATTTTCCTTCAGCGCTTTCTCGAAAATAGGGAAGTAATATTTCGATGCGCCAAGAATATAACTCACCGTTGCTTGCTGACGCTTGGCATATCGTTCAATCTTTGCACGTACATCTTTGTTGTACGTCATTTCCATTGTGGTGTTCAGCCTATTGAGTCGCTCAATATAAACCGAATCATCAGTTGCATCATTCATAGTTGCAGGACACTCAACTATATCGTCCATCTTTTCAGCATGCAGAAACATGGCACATCCGAATATGGTTGATAATATGATTGCAACTGTTTTTTTCATGCTTGATTCCTTTAAAAATCCAAACTACATCGCACACCAACAGCACCAGACTTCAAAGGATCACCTCCCGACTTGTTGATTATTACGGTTGGAGAAACCTTCATTGACAAATCACGCGAAATGTCGAAGTTCGATAGTTGCGCATCCACATAAGCATCAATCACCGATATTGCATAAACTCCCAACAGACAGAAAAATGATAAATCACGCCAACGTCGGTAGAGGTCTTTTCGGCTTTTGAAGATATTAGTGTAATGCTCTTTGTTCGCATCTGTTATTCTTGTGCCTAAATGCAGGAACTGATTATAACTTTCGGTATGAGGGTCGTTGTCCATGATGTCCAAATATGCCTGTGAATAGTCCTTGTACATCATATTGTTCCAGCGCAGAGCATAGATGCAGCCTACAAACCCACCATAGAAAATAGGTAGTTTCCAGTATTTTCGGTTATAGATCTGTCCACCGCCAGGCAATACTATTGCCAGCCACATTGCACGTTTAGCATCAGGAACCCATTTGCTCCAATCGCGTTTCATTTTTGCATTGGCTTGAATGACAACAGAATTATCAAGTACTAATGTGTCCCTGTCTGCAAATTTCACAGAATCAGTTTGTGGATGTTTTACATTTTCTTGTGATTCTTTCTGTTTAGCCATTTCGAGCGAATCGAGCAAAGCCTTTTCATCAGCTGTCTGCTGGGCATATAGAGGCATGCAGAAAAGCAATACTATCACGCTTGCTGCAACAAAAATCCGATATTTCATCATCTGTTTCAATATGCCCATTCCTAAAAGTTTATTATTAATCGGCGCAAAATTAATAAATATTTTTCAAATAACAATAAAACCATGAAGTTTTATGTAATAAATTTATTTATTTTTGGATTTATGTTTCGTAATCCAACTTGTTTATATTATTTTTGCACGCGGTTTCATCCCAAAACAACTAAACAACCCAAAAAGTGGATATACAGAATTTCAATCAACAGAATAGTCATCCTCGTGATGAGTTTGTTTCATTCAATGAGCAAGAACATATTTACACCGTAAACGGAAAGGAAATGATTTCCGTTACAACTCTTGTCTCGTCTTTTTTTGAACGGTTTGATGTAGAAAAAAACGCTCAGCGTATGGCTGCCAAAAACCATTGTTCTCCAGAAGAGATAATGCGACAATGGGAAGAGAAATCTCTATTGGCAAGGAGCTTGGGAACAGAAATGCATGCTTCGATTGAGGGCTATTTCATGGGTAATCCGATAGAAAATGTCCCTGCCGATGTTAGGTCATTGTTCTGCCAGTTTGCAGCAGACTACAATCTTCAGCCTTACCGAACAGAATGGGCAATATACGATGAGGATTCTGGAGTTGCTGGCACGTTGGATTTTCTGGAACTGAAAGACGGAGTCTATGCAATCTACGACTGGAAACGTAGCGAAAAAATCCTGCACGATGGTGCTGTGGAAAAAATAAGCCGTTTCGGTAAGACTGCACTCCATCCAATACAATACATCCCTGATACCAGTTTCTGGCATTATGCCTTACAGTTGAGTATGTACAGGTATATTCTTGAAAAAAATTACGGCATAGAAGTGGCTCTATGCCGTCTTGGAGTATTTCATCCTTCCTACACGACCTATCATGTGATTGACGTGCCGTACTTGAAGAAGGAGGTTGTTATGCTTCTTTCTGCTTCACGCCCATGCGAGCCTCAACAACGTTGAGGATGTAGTCAGCCAGTTTTTCACATTCTGCAATAACATCCATATACATCGTTCCCATGGCGTATGTGTATTCATGATTATCAACATCGTTGATATTCTGACTTTTCAACTGATTACGGAAATTGTTGATTTCATTTTCCAGATTGAATGAACGGTTGATGTCAAGTTGTCCTTTTCTGCCCGCCATGACAAGATTCATCTGTGTGAGTGCATTGTCGGTGAGATTCATCATTTGCGACATGTGCAAATACTGCTCTGCAGTAAAATCCTCTTTCCCACGTCGGCTTACTGTACGGGCAATGTTGTAGCAACTGTCACCGATACTTTCTATTTCGCTTATCTCACGGAGCATAGCACGAATCTTACCTTTTGTCTCATCGCTGAGGTGAGAGTCACTGATATGTTCAAGATATTCGGCAATCTCAAGTTCCATATTGTCGGAAATACTCTCATATTTTTCAATACGAGCATACTGTTTTGCAAATTCGCTTGGGTCTTTTATGTTAACAATCTCCCTAACCATGCCAAACATACGCTGAATGCGTTCGGCAAACGACACAATTTCTTTTTGTGCTTCGAGCACAGAAAGTTCTGGGGTTTGCAGGAATCCGCCAGTGATAAAGCGCAAGCGGAAATCTTCCTCATCTTCAACGATTTTATTTTTTATTATTTTGCATACCACTTTTTCAAATTGAGGGATGAACCAGATGAGAACGAAAGTGTTGACAAGGTTGAAGCAAGTGTGGAATGCTGCAAGCACAAAAGATAATTTTGCTGCATTGGCAGCAAAAGCAGCTTGTCCAGCAATTTCTTTTGTTAATGTCACATCATATCCTACAAATTCGCAAACCATATTTACAAACGGACGAAAAACAATCATCATCCAGCAAACACCAAAGATATTGAATAGCATGTGAGCAAGAGCAGCCCGCCGAGCTGGCGAATTGGCAGTTAGTGCAGCAATGTTTGATGTAACGGTAGTACCTATATTTTCTCCCATCACAAGAGCAATACCTTGATAAATAGGCAGTACACCTGTTGAACAGAGTATCATTGTAATAGCCATCACAGCCGCTGACGACTGTACACACATGGTCAGCAATCCACCAAGGAGAAGAAACAACAGAGTTGTCAGATAGCTGTTAGGGTCAAAAGATGCAAAGAAATTCAGCACAGCCTCATTGTTTCCTAAATCCATATCGATTCCCGTCTGCCGCAAAGTGCCTAAGCCAAGAAACATGAATGCAATACCAAAAAGGAAATCACCGCCAGATTTTTTCTTCTTTGTATAAATAAGCAAAAGTGCAATCACGAAAGCAGGATAGACAAAGTCCGTAATATTGAAAGAAAATCCAGCACTCATTATCCATGCCGTGAGAGTAGTACCTATGTTTGCTCCCATGATGACAGAAATAGCCTGTGCCAAAGTCAGAAGTCCTGCATTTACGAATGAAACAGTCATCACGGTAGTGGCTGTTGACGATTGCACAGATGCGGTAACAAACATTCCTGTGAGCATTCCTGTGAAACGATTGGTTGTCATCGCACCGAGCACATGTCGCAATTGACTACCAGCCATTTTCTGAAGACTTTCACTCATGGATTTCATTCCGTACATCAAAAGTGCGAGTGAGCCGATTAGTTTAAAAAAAATCCAAATTGTCATAGCGTTAAATAGTAATCTTTATACTTTTATCATTAAAAAAACTTAATTATCAGTTGTGAATTGCATATTATGAATTGTGAATAAATTCTTTTTCTTATCTTTGCCATGAAAAGTAAAAAATAATGCATTATGGTAGAGTATGTAAAAATTCGCTGCAAAAATACAAAAAAAATTGTAAAAGCAAAGAAAGGCAGCAATCTTTTTGAAATTTTTTCTCAATTAAATGTTGAATTTCCTTATTCACCGCTTTGTGCAAAAGTAAATAATAAGGAAGAAAGCATGATATTCACAGTTTATGACGACAAAGATGTAGAATTTCTTGACATTCGTTCGGCATCGGGTATGCGCACTTATACACGTTCATTGTTTTTTGTCTTGGCAAGGGCTATGCGCGATGTTTTTCCAGAAACACCTGTGCTTATTGATACATCTGTATCGAATGGTTATTATTGCCATTTCAGTAAAGCCAGAAAACTTTCATCACGCGATGTTGAAAGAGTCCGCCGCCAAATGCAGAAAATTATTGATGCCGATTTCCCATTCGAGAAGATTTCATCCACAACAGACGATGCCATCAAACTGTTTGCCAAAAAAGGTGATCAAGGCAAAGTGGCACTGCTCAATAGTTTGGGTGAACTTTACACCACATATTATAAACTTGACGACTATTATGACTCTTACTATGGACCATTGGTCAGGAGCACTGGACAACTTCAGCTTTTCGGGTTGGAAAAATATTATGATGGAATGCTCCTGCGTGTTCCTTCCCGACAAAATCCAGAAAAGTTAAACGAACTTACGCCACAACCTAAAATGTTTGATATTTTCAAGGAAAATCATAAGTGGCAGGAGATTCTTGGAGTAAGCACTATTGGCGATTTCAACAATGCATTGGCTAAAGGTTATGCAACAAGTCTGATAAACGTCTCAGAAGCTTTGCAGGAAAAGAAAATCTCACAAATTGCCGACATGATTACGAAAAAGTCTGGCGTAAAGGTGGTATTGATTTCGGGCCCATCGTCAAGCGGTAAGACAACTTTTTGCAAAAGATTGTCATTGCAATTGGTAGTCAACGGCAAACGTCCTGTCCCTGTGTCATTGGATGATTATTTCGTCGGACGTTCACTTACACCAAAAGATGAAAATGGTGACTATGATTACGAAAGCCTTTATGCACTCAACTTGCCATTGCTTAACGAACATCTCAAGCAACTTTTTGCAGGTAAGGAAATAGAATTGCCAAAGTATGATTTCAAGACAGGAACAAGTGGAAAGAGTGGCAACAAACTCAAACTGCACGAAAACGATATTCTTGTACTTGAAGGCATCCATGCTCTAAACCCAGAACTGACAAAAGACATTCCTGACTCAACAAAATTCCGCGTATATGCATCAGCATTGACTTCCATCATGCTTGATTGGCATAATTATATCTCAACCACCGACAACAGACTCTTGCGACGTATTATCCGTGATTACAAATACCGAAATTATTCGGCAGAAAACACTATCTTGAGATGGAACAGTGTTCGGGCTGGCGAAAAGAAATGGATATTCCCTTACCAGGAAAATGCTGATGTGATGTTCAATTCAGCATTGATGTTTGAAATAGGTGTTATCAAGTCGCATGCAGAACCATTATTGAAACAAGTCCCACAGAATAGTGAGGCATATAGTGAGGCTCATCGATTGTTAGAGTTCCTGAAATATTTTCAACCTATAAAAGACGCTGATATTCCTCTGACTTCGCTTGTACGCGAATTCCTCGGAGGCAGTTCATTCAAATATTAGATTACTCAAGTTTCGCAAGCTCAACTTGAGCGGTTATACGGTTAAAATAGATAATTAAATTCAATAGTCCAATAGGTGATTGCCGTAAAACCGACTCTGACTCTGACACTGACTCTGACGAAAACGAAAACGAAAACCGTACAACCGCAAAACCTCAAAACCTTAAAACCTCAAAACCGCAAAATAATAATATCTACCGCATTGGCGGTGGAACCTGCCTGTCGGGCGACATCATCGGCACTTATTCTTTCACCCACGAATTAAATGTTGGTGAAGAGCTCATTTTTGAGGATATGGCAATTTATTCTATGGTGAAAACAAACACATTCAATGGAATGCCATTGCCAGATATTTACATCCAAAAAGGAACATCCATAACCTTGTGGAAACATTTTGGATATAAGGATTTTAAGGAAAGAGTATAGTACCCTGATATAAGTTCGTTTTACTCGCCACCTTTGCTTCTGTATTGTGATGGTGACACCCCAACCCGTTCTTTGAAAAATCTCCCAAAAAACGACTGGTTGGAAAACCCCAATTCCTCTGCTATCTGCTTGATTGTCTTCGTCGTGTTTTTAAGTTGTACCCGCGCCTCAAGTATGACATAATAATCAATCCATTCATTAGGACTGCGAAGACTAATGTTTTTTATGACAGCAGACAGATATTTTTGGGAAATCAATAATTTGTCACTATACCATGAAACTCTTTTTTGTACCTTAAAATTAGTTTCAACAAGTTTTAGGAATAAGATAAATATTTCTTCGGAACGGCGCGTGCCAGTATTTTTCACTTGTTGTTTCTCGTAAATTATGTTACTCAAATCATAGAGCCACGCCAAAAGTATTGAACGGATAACTTCCTTGCGGAAATGATTGTTTTTATTAGACAGTCTGCTTTCCAACAATTTATAGTACCCATTGAACAAGTCTTGTTCTGATGCTGACAAATGAATGATAGGATGATTCCGCGACAGCAAAAGAAGCGAAGAAATGTTTTCATAGTTTTTTATCAGTTCTTCAATAAAGTCTTTCGACAGAAAAATTGTCATAGCATTAAAATCGTCTGAGACATTAACACTTTCAACCGTCTCTCCACTAATCACAATAATCATATCATTACGGCCAATCTCGTATGCTTCGGTATTCAAGGTGAAACGTGCTTTGCCACTGTAGCATATTACTACAAACGTACAGTCCATCTTGAAGGCATTTCTTGGAATTGGCACTTTTTCGAAATTATCGAAAAGAAGCATATCATCTCCCATGAAATTTGGCGATGATTTACCAGTTCTCGTAATAGCATCTTTTAAGTTGAGATTTATAACATTATTTCTGCTCATTTCGACTAAATTTGTGCAAAGTTAGTGTAAACATTGCTTAAAACAAAATTTTTTCCGAAAATTTTTGGTTTTACCACAAGTTTTTATTAATTTTGTAACGAAATTCAAGTAATCAGATGGCAGCACATAATGATTTTGGAGAATGGGGCGAATTGGTAGCAAGGGATTTCCTAAAACAAAACGGATACTTTGTAAAATGCCTCGACTGGAAAAACAAGCACCGAGATTTAGATATTGTTGCTATTGACAACACAACACAAGAAATAGTTTTTGTCGAGGTAAAGACACGAAGAAATACTTTATTTGGCGAACCTGAAGATTCTGTTAACTATAAAAAAAAGATTAATCTCAAAAAGGCTGCATCTGCCTATCTTCACATAAACAGGATAACAAGAAACTATCGTTTTGATATTATTACTGTTGTTGGAGTGTGTGATGAAGACGTACAGATAAAGCATATCAAAAATGCAATATATTAAATTTTAAAATGATACAAAAAATGACTGGAATAAAACAATATGCATTGGGACTGGATATTGGCGGAACAAATTCAGTTATTGGTGCTGTGGATAAAATTGGTAACTTAATCTCCTATGACTCGGTGAAGACAAGAGCTTTTGCAACTGTCGATGAGTTTGTAGATACTGTCAGTTCAAAGGCTAAGGCATTGATGTCGGAGATTGGCGACGGTTGGGAATGTGTCGGACTTGGAGTTGGGGCTCCTAATGCAAACTACTACACAGGAACGATTGGTTTCGCACCTAATTTGCCATGGAAAGGCATAGATATCCCTTTGGGTAAAATGTTTGAAGAACGTCTGGGCATACCTGTAATACTAACCAACGATGCCAACGCGGCTGCTGTAGGTGAAACGATATATGGCTGCGCCAAAGGTATGAAAAACTTTATTATGATTACTCTTGGCACTGGTATTGGAAGCGGAATTATCATTGACGGGAAACTGCTTCATGGCACTCATGGTGTTGCAGGCGAGCTGGGACATGTTGTCATAAATCCGAACGGACGACTTTGTGCTTGTGGCAGGAAAGGATGTTTAGAAGCTTACTGCTCAGCAACAGGAATTGCCAATACAGCCAAAGAACGAGTGAAAAATACTGACGAACCATCACTGCTACGGAATATCAAAGTTGATGAAATTACATCTAAAGACATTTATGAGGCAGCCGTAAAAGGTGATGCCATGGCTATTGACATCTTCCGTGAGACTGGTACGATATTGGGACGCGCATTGGCTAATTTTGCCCTTTTCTCCGACCCAGAAGCCATAATCCTGTTTGGTGGATTAGCAAAATCTGGCGATTTCATCATGAAATATACTCAACAAGCAATGGAATCTACTATGCTCGAATTATATAAAGGCAACATAAAATTGATGCTTTCCTCTTTGAGTGATTCTAATGCAGCTGTACTTGGTGCTTCCGCTATGGCATGGAACAATTGATGATTTACAATTCATGGCAATCTTAGACAAAGGGAAAAATAGTGCCTACTTTTCAGGATTGGATTCTGTTAAGGTTGAACATAGCAGAAAGCGTTTCGGTGCTAATATTCTAACACCACCAAAGAAAAAACCTCTTAGGAAGTTATATCTTGAAAAATATAATGACCCGATAATTAAAATTCTGCTTGCCGCTGCAATCTTGTCTTTGATTTTGTCTTTTTTTGGAGAGGGACTGATTGAGACATTGGGCATTCTCATTGCTATTTTCCTCGCTACAACTGTTGGTTTTGTTTTTGAGATTGATGCTGCAAAAAAATTTAATATTCTCACCTCTTTTAACGAAGACAGTCCTGTAAAGGTCCGACGAAATGGAATTGTAACGCTGATTCCACGAAAGGATATTGTTGTAGGTGATATTGTGCTGTTGGAAGCTGGTGATGAAATACCTGCCGATGGCGATTTGCTTGAAGCAATAAACCTTGAAGTGAATGAAAGTTCGCTCACTGGTGAACAGATAACTGCAAAATGCATACTATCAGATATTCAACATACTAACACGGCAGCAGGCACCTACTCTACTTATCCTGAAAATCGTGTCTATCGCAGCACTATGGTCATGAATGGCAGAGGGGTGATGCGAGTTACGGAAGTGGGCGACAATACCGAAATTGGGCACACTGCCAGTAAGTCAATGGAGGATACAGATATTGATACTCCATTAAACAACCAGTTGAAACGTCTTGCGAAACTGATTAGCCGATGGGGAATGACCATTTCCATATTGGCATTTGTCGTACTTACAATACACGATTTCATCATCAATAATTATTGGGTAGGTTACACCATATTAGCCTCGACGCAGACCATACTGAAGTATTTCATGGTGGCTGTGACACTCATAGTCATGGCTGTACCTGAAGGACTACCTATGGCTATTACACTGAGCCTTGCCCTCAATATGCGCAGAATGCTGAAAAGCAACAATCTTGTACGAAAGTTACATGCCTGTGAAACAATGGGGGCTGCCACCGTAATCTGTACCGACAAGACTGGAACTCTGACGCAAAACAAGATGAAAGTACAGGATGTGGTGAAAATTATCAACGATGATGAACTGCTTGCTTATGCCATAGCAGCAAACACCACTGCAGAACTGGATGATCATGCTGGTGGAATAGGTAATCCTACTGAAGTAGCTCTGCTGAATTGGGTACAGTCACTTGGATATGACTATAGGCATTTGCGGCAGCATTCGGAAATAGTAAGCCAGTTGCCATTCTCAACAGAACGCAAATACATGCAGACCGAAGTTGATATTCTAGGGCATCGGCATATTTTTACCAAAGGTGCTCCTGAAATAATTATCCAAAGTTGTGGGGGTTCAAACGAAATCTATTCTAATGCAATTGTCTATTTAGAGGACTTTCAGCATAGAGCCATGCGCACATTGGCCTTGGCTGTCGATGGCAGGTTACAAGCAATATTTGCCATCAGCGACCCTTTGCGCGATGATGTGCCAGAAGCTGTCCAACAATGCCAAAGCGCTGGAATTAAAATAAAAATCATTACTGGCGATGTTTCAGCCACAGCAATAGAAATAGCCCGCCAAATAGGCATGTGGGATGATTCCACATTGGATGAATGCCATATCACAGGTACTGATTTTGCTGCCCTTGACGATGATGAGGCATTCGAGAGGGCACAGAAAATAAAAGTTATGAGCCGTGCGCGTCCTAACGACAAGCAACGGCTTGTGCAGATGCTGCAAAAAGCAGGAGAAGTGGTAGCTGTAACGGGAGATGGAACGAATGATGCTCCTGCACTTAATTATGCCCATGTTGGATTGTCATTGGGGTCGGGCACAAATGTGGCAAAAGAAGCCAGTGATATGACTCTGCTTGATGATTCATTCAACAGTATAGTCCGCGCTGTGATGTGGGGACGCTCACTATATAGAAATTTGCAACGGTTCATATTCTTCCAACTGACGGTGAATGTGGTCGCACTTACCCTGTCATTACTTGGCAGCATAGTAGGACATGACTTGCCGCTAACTGTTACTCAAATTCTGTGGATAAATCTGATTATGGACACATTGGCAGCCCTGGCTTTGTCATCGTTGCCGCCTTCAGAAGACGTTATGGCAGAAAAGCCGCGAAAGCAAACCGATTCAATTATTACTAAAAACATGCTTATAAAAATTGCGACTATTGGCACCTTAATATCTGTGGTTCTAATGGCGATATTGATACGCATTGAAAAATCCGATTCTGTAAGTCTGCACGAACTCACAATCTTTTTCAATGTATTCGTGATGCTCCAGTTTTGGAATCTGTTTAATGCAAGATGGCTTAATTCTGCCAATTCGGCTTTCCGTTGCAACATTCATGATGGTGGCATGATACTGGTGATGCTGATAATCCTAGTGTGCCAATGGATGATAGTAACCTTTGGCGGCGAAGTATTTCGCACAGAGCCTTTGTTGTGGAGTGAGTGGCTATTGATAATAGCATGCACTTCTCCTATACTGCTATTAGGATTTTGGTGCAAGAAAATTTAGCCTACATTATTCATACAATTGTAAATTAATAAATATGATAAAAAATATTGTAATAGATTTCGGTGGTGTGCTCGTGGGACTGAAGAAAGAAAACTGCGTAGCAGAATACCATGCCCTCAACATGGACGTGATTGGACAATACATAAACGACTACCGCTCAGAAGATTTGTTCAACGATTTGGAACTTGGCAAAATAGATATTCATGAATTCTGCGAAGAGGCACGAAAACAAAGTGGAGTAAACGCAACAGACGAACAGATAAAGCATGCCTGGTTAGTGCTGCTTACTGGAGTGCCACAAAAGAAACTCGATAAGATTCTTGAATTGCGAAAGCACTACCGAGTTCTGCTGCTCAGCAATACAAACGCTTTCCATTGGGACTATTCCGTTGAACATTATTTCAAGGATTTGAGCCTTTATTTCGAAAAAGTGTATCTGTCGTATGAATTGGGAATGACAAAGCCCGACCGCAAAATGTTTGAGTTTATGCTTCAAGATGCGGGAATAAAAGCAGAAGAAACACTTTTTCTTGATGACTCTGCAACCAACTGCAAAGCAGCTGAAGAAATGGGCATCCACACCTGGCACATTGGTGAAAATGAAGACTGGACACAAAGAAATTTTGAAAATTTACTAAAGTTTCGCAAGCTTTCAGCTCGCTAAACTTGAAGGTTTTAGGTTGTCGGTTTTTGGTTATAGGTTTATGGCACTTGACGGTTTTAGGCTGCTGAATATTTAGCCATAGTTGCACATCAACCAAAAACCTACAACCAACAACCCACAACCAATGCAAGTTGAGCTTGCGAAACTTGAAAAATTTATAAATAAAAATAAGACTTTCGTGTAACTTTTACGATTTTTTTGCATCAATATATTAGAGAGCAATGAAAACAATCAGTTTCAACAACGATGTGCTGCCGCTGAAAAACCAGCTTTACAGGCTCGCTCTTCGCATCACACTGAATAGTCAGGATGCAGAAGACATCGTGCAGGAGACTCTGATTAAAATTTGGAATCGTCGCGAAAACTGGGATAAGATTGAGTCGCTCGAAGCATATAGCCTGAAAATATGCAGAAACTTTGCACTTGACCACCTCAGAAAGAAAAAACAGGATGTGCTGACAATTGAGGCAGCAGAAAAGAATGGAACAGCCGAAACCATCGGAACATCTGAAACTACAGACCAAATACTGCAGAGAGATAAAATCAGAATGGTGCAAAACCTGATAAATTCTCTGCCAGAGAAACAGAAAACCGTTTTGCAATTGCGCGATTTCGAAGGCAAGTCATACAAAGAAATAGCCCTCATACTTGGCATAAGCGAAGAACAGGTAAAAGTGAATATCTTCCGAGCACGCCAAACTATAAAAAGCAAATACGAACAAATAGAAGACTATGGACTATAAATATATAGAACAACTTTTAGAGCGCTACTGGAACTGCCAGACAACATTGGAAGAAGAGCAGATACTGCGTTCTTTCTTCAATCAGGACGACATACCTGTCGGACTGCTGAAATACAAGAGCCTGTTTTGCTATGAAATGCAGTCAAAAGAAGTTAATGTTCTTGATGAAACTTTTGATGACAAAGTCCTTCAGCGCATTGGCAACGGACATAATCGTCCGTTGATGCAAAGGTTCATGCCATTAATCAAGGCTGTTGCTATTGTATGTTTCCTGATTACCACAGGTACAATTATTGAAAATTCGATGAACTACCATGAGCAGAATTCAGCAGTACAACAAGTGGCTGAAAATAATGACACAATAAGCGTAGCTGCTCCATCTGTGGCATACGAGAACACCAATGTTGCCGATTCGGTAGCAAAAATTGATAATTGGCAAAACTAACTTTTGAACAAAATATTCTCTAAAACAATCATTTCTATTTCACAACAAAATTAGCGAAAAGGGTGCGCAGGCACCCTTTTTCAAATTAAATCAGACAGATATGCGGTTATCGTTTTTGTTTTCGTTATCGTTTTCGTTACTCTTGCTGTCATCGTGCGGAAAAGCCGAACTCGAATACAATTCCCCTCATCAATGCTATTTCGTTTTCCGAAACGATATTCACCAGAATCGTCTACTCGCAACAGCATTGACTCCCAATAGTAACATATTTATTAAAATCAGCAAAGGAACGGAAGTTGTTCAGGGCAAACCAATCAATTATGTCTATTTGTCAACCAGCGACAAGCAACCTTCTGATAAAGTAGCCATCACAACAGATGTTGAAAACTATCAGACCTATGAACTTGGTGCCAACAATGGAATAATTGTCGGATACAATGTTTTTGATCAGAAATTTGTTGCTTTCGATGCACAATGCAGAAACTGCTATTCAGCTATGAGTTCATGTCCACTTTCATGGACAAGCAACACTTCAGAAGTGAAATGCTCAAAATGCGGACGAACATATAGCTTGTACAATGGCAATGTGTCAAGCGGAGAAGGAGGAGACAGATTATGGGAATACCGTGTTAGTTGTACAGGACAGTATGGAGTCCTGACTGTAGTGAAATAACCGTTCAAGTTTAGCATACTATTCCAAAAGGTTGAACCGAGAGAGTTTACAATAACAACTCACCCTTTTTGAACCAAGATGAGGGATATGTCTGACCAACATCGGCAACTACAATATGAAATTATTTCGCACCTCTATGTTGCAATGCAAATAAATTTTCCATATTTTAGTATATTTTAGTAAATATTTTCGCGATTTTACATATTTTAATAGAATGTAGAGCAAGAAATCCCCACTCAAGCACGCTTTGAATGCCTGATTCATTGCATAAAGCAACAGACCTGTCGGATCAAACTTCTATTAGACATGGAACCGTAGAATCCTGTCAGTTTACTACTTCAGATCCGAGGTTAAAACGCCACAAACTTACAGAAGTTGTAGTACAAAAGTACTCAACAGTGCGACAAAGTGGTCGTTATAGAATATGAAGTCAATCCGACAATACGGTCTGTTATTATGCTTTTATTTTCTGATGCACATCTATTGTTGTACATATTTCTTTTGATTCTTCAACACGGAGAAGATTCTGCAGGCAAGCTTCCTTGCTATCTTGACAATTGCTTTCTGCTTCTCCATCCTCTGGCAGTAGAGACCATAGCTTGCTGCCAATGAGCTGTCTCTCTGTATCGCTACCCAGCTTGATTCCACGATGAGTGGGCAGAGGAGCTTGTTGCCTCTGTGGGTCATCTCACCAGATACCTGCTTCTGACCACTGTTGTGGCATGTAGGGATAAGGGGTCAGTGGAAAAATACTGGGGAAAGATAAAGGAAAACTATCAAAGATTTTGTAACTTTGTGCCATGAATATGCTTGAACAATTAACCCGTCTGGTTCTCCCCAAGGAGATTCTTGATTATTTTGATATTGTAAAGATAGAGACCGAAGAGTCAGATATCGATGCTATGAGTATGACCATCCATTTGGATGAGCGAATGAATGCCTACTTGCAGGAATCGGAAGAATACGAGTCGAAAGGCTTCATGGAGCCTGTCAGTGTGACAGATTT
>JAZLEX010000158.1:0-12999 GCA_045615485.1 Prevotella sp. | reverse complement strand
TTAATAAAGGATCGTCGCTACGCTCCTCGACATCCAAACTAAAATCTTAATAAAAATCCCACAATCTCCCAATTCATTTAGTTGAGGCCATTTTGAAACGAAGCATTTTGATTTTATTCAATAAGGCTGAGTAGTTACCTTGCAATTCGGGAAAACCTTAAAAAAACTTAATTGTGAATTGTGTATAGCACATTGTTTATTGTGCATCGCAACTTTTTTTGTATTTTTGCCGTTTGAAAATTATGATAAAGGAATTGTCCATATTATTGCCAGTATATAACAGCGACTGCAGAGCATTGGTGAGAAAGTTGGCGGAATCATCGGTTCGTCACGAAATCATTGTGGCAGATGATTGTAGCAGTGATACCGAAATAGTGGAGCGGAACAGGGAAATCAGCAATTTGCCAAACTGCAAGTATATTGTTCTGAAGCAAAATTTAGGAAGAGCGAAAATACGAAATTATCTTGCTCTTCAGGCTGCTTACGAATGGTTGCTGTTTTTGGATTGTGATGTAAATGTGCCAGAATGTTTTTTGGAGAATTACCTGGAACATGACGGATGCGATATTGTTTATGGTGGGATAAGATTCTGCGGTGATGAAGACCATAGAAAGCACAACTTACGTTGTAAATACGAATATTCCGCTATGCCAAGAACATCATTAGAAGCGCGGTTGGCTAATCCTTACCATTCTATTAGTGCAGCTAATTTCATGATAAGGCGAGATGTGATGCTGGCTCATCCTTTCGATGAGCGTTTCACGCGCTATGGTTATGAAGATGTGATGTTTGGTAAAGTGCTGGCAGAGAATCATGTGGCGATTCAGCATATTGACAATCCTATCAAGATAGATTGCTTTGACAGTAATGCCAGATATGTGGAGAAGATTGAAGAAAGCCTTCGCACTCTCAAGCAGTTTGAAGATGAGTTGGATGGCTATTCCACATTATTAGTAATAGCAAACAAACTGAAGAAATACCATCTGTCATGTTTTATGAAACTATGGCATAGGTTGTTCGGGAATTTGGAAAGAAGAAATCTTATAGGCCACAATCCAGGATTGATAGCATTCAAACTTTATAAATTAGGATTTTTTATAATGCTGTAGGTTATATGGTTATAAGGACCGCAAAACCGCAAAACCGCACAACCGTAAAACCGCACAACCGCACAACCGCAAAACCGTAAAACCGCAAAACCGCAAAAATGAAAGAATTTATTATATCAGAAGCAAAGACAGAAGATGCAGTACTCGTGGGACTGATTACAAACCGTCAGAGTGAAGAGAAGACCAATGAATATCTTGATGAGTTGGAGTTTCTTGCCGATACTGCTGGGGTGGTGACGGTGAAACGTTTCACTCAACGGGTAGATGGTCCGAGTAGTGTGACTTACGTTGGAAAAGGTAAACTGGAAGAGATTAAAAAATATATGGACGACTATGCCGATGCTGGTAACGAACCGATTGGTATGGTGATTTTCGACGATGAACTGACAGCAAAACAATTGAAAAACATTGAGGCTGAGTTGAAAGTGAAAATCCTCGATCGTACATCTCTCATTCTGGATATTTTTGCCATGCGAGCTCAGACAGCAGAAGCAAAGACGCAAGTTGAAATAGCACAGTATCGCTACATGTTGCCTCGTCTGCAACGACTGTGGACTCACCTCGAACGTCAGGGTGGCGGTTCTGGCGGTGGCGGCGGAAAAGGAACCGTGGGACTTCGTGGACCAGGAGAGACTCAGCTTGAAATGGACCGCCGAATAATCCTGCAGAGACTTTCGTTGCTGAAGCAGCGCTTAGTTGAGATAGAGAAGCAAAAAAACACACAGCGCAAGAATCGTGGACGACTGATTCGTGTGGCTTTGGTGGGATATACTAATGTTGGGAAAAGCACAATCATGAATCTGCTTTCAAAGTCACAAGTCTTTGCGGAAAACAAACTCTTCGCCACTCTCGACACAACGGTCAGAAAGGTGGTGATTGAAAATCTGCCATTCCTGCTTGCCGACACTGTGGGATTTATACGCAAGTTGCCTACCGACTTGGTGGATTCGTTCAAGAGCACTCTGGATGAAGTGCGGGAAGCCGATTTACTGCTGCATGTGGTAGATATCTCCCATCCGGATTTTGAAGATCAACTGAAAGTAGTAGAAAAAACACTCTCGGATCTGGGTTGTGCTGATATGCCAAGCATGATAATCTTCAACAAGACAGATGCTTATACATGGATTCCAAAAGACGAAGACGACCTGACACCTGTCCTGAAAGAAAATATTCCGTTGGAAGAATTGAAACGCACCTGGATGGCAAAATTGAATAATGATTGTATATTTATTTCTGCAACGCAGAAACACAATATTGAAGAGTTGCGAAACGTTCTTTATAAAAAGGTACGAGAATTGCATGTGCAGAAATATCCGTATAATGATTTTCTGTATGATATGGAGTAAAATATGTAGGCTATTATGAGACATTTAAATAAGACAGAAATAGAACAACTGACCACTCAGCAACGCTGTTGGGCAGAAGATTGGAACAATATCATTGTTGCAGAAGATTTTCAGGTGTCATCGTTAAGAAACAGTAATTTCTATGGTCATGTGCAGATTGGTAGTGGTGCAACCATTACTGATGTGAAAATGATGAAAGGCACAATACGACAAGGAAATAAGCCAAATGTCATTTCTGTACTTAATGAAGGAGGTGATGGCAATGTGGTGCTTTGTCCGCAGTTGACAGCTCAACTGGCTTGGCTAATGATAAATCATAAGCCGGTGTTTGAGCTTTGCCTGAAGGAGGAAGGTGATAGTCCAAGACCAGGAATGATTGTAGGTGATTATGCCAAGATAGAGGGAGCATCGAAGATTGTAGATTGTATTATCCAGAGTTCGCAGGATTCACCTACCTATATCGGAGTAGATGTGATAATGGAAAAGAGTGTAACCTCCTGTGGTGCTGAAATTACTGATGCTGCCAAGGTATATGAATGTTTTGTCGGCGAGGCTGTACACATAGGAAAAGCGTTTTCGGCAGAAGCTTCATTATTCTTTGCCAATGCATATATGGACAATGGTGAAGCATGTGCAGCTGTGTGCGGACCTTTTGCCTGTTCGCATCATAAAAGCACCTTGCTTATCGGTGGGGAATTTTCATTCTATAATGCAGGTTCCAACACCAATCAGAGCAATCATGCCTATAAGATGGGACCAATCCACTGGGGCACATTGCAGAGAGGGGCAAAGACAGCATCTGGATGTCATATTCTTTGGCCAGCGACAATAGGTGTGTTTTCAATGGTTATGGGCAAGGTGGTTCAGCATCCTGACTTGTCGAATCTGCCATTTTCGTATGTGTTTGGCGACGGCAATAAGACCTATGTCTATCCTGGAACAAACATCAAGACAGTAGGCACATGGCGTGATGTGAACAAATGGCCGACAAGAGACAAAAGAAACGTCCAAACGACCAACCAACCGTATCAGGATTTAATTACATTCGATTTCCCAAATCCTTATATTCTGCAGTATGTTGCAGAAGGCAAGAAGACATTGCAGGCATTGCTGACTACGCCAGCCGATGAAAATGATGAATACATCTACGAAGGCTGTATCATAAAGAAAAAGGCGGCTGAAAAAGGAATAAGATATTACGACATGATATTAGGTCTGAGCAGTAAGGCTGAAATGTCAGAGTCAGTGTCAGAGTCAGTGTCAGAGTCAGTGTCAGAGTCAGAGTCAGTGTCAGAGTCATCATATGTTGATATGTTCGGATTTATTGCTAAAGAGTCTGCCGTTGAAAATATGGTTGTCAGAGTCGGCAATGAAAAGATTACAAGCATGGATGATTTATGTGCTGAAATACCATCATTAGCAGCACCTCAGATGACTATTGATAAGGAAAGTGAAGCATACCAGCAATGGTTGGAATTAATAGAGCGCGATGCTCGTAAAGAATTTAATATGGGTGATGTCAGTGAAGAGCAATTGCACGATTTCATCAGTAAATTGCAATGGAAAACATCAACTCACATGTTACATAAAGCATAATTATTTACAGAATTACAGATTAACGGATTTACAAATTTATTTATAGATTTAATCAATTTTATAATTTGAACCGCACAATCGTAAAACTGACGACAAATAGTTTACCCTGAGCTAAGTCGAAGGGAATGCAATAAAGCTTGCTTTAATTGCTGAGGTGCGGAGGAAGAAAAGCCACGAAGTGGATTAATTTAATACGCAAGGCTCATGTCTTAACTCCTTAACTTCTTAACTCCTTAACTCCTGAATTTAAACCTCATAACCGTAAAACCGCATAACCGTATAAATAAATATTTTAAAAATGAAAAAACTTTTTTTTGCAGCAGTTATCTGCTTAATGAATTTTGCAATCTGCTTGGCAGATGCTTACGAATCGGTTCCAAACGACCCGATGAAGACCCGTATCTATACACTCGACAATGGTCTGAAAATCTATCTGACTGACAACAAGGACTTGCCACGTATTCAGACTTATATCGCAGTCCGTGTTGGTGGAAAGAACGACCCAGCAGAGACTACTGGATTGTCGCACTATCTTGAGCACCTGATGTTCAAAGGTACTAAGCAGTTTGGTACGAGTGATTATTCCAAAGAAAAACCTTATCTCGACAAGATAGAAAGTCTGTATGAGGTCTATCGCAAGACCAAGGATGCTGCAAAGCGCAAGGCTATCTATCATGAGATTGACAGTCTGTCGTATCTGTCGTCAAAGCATGCAATTGCCAACGAGTACGACAAGCTCATGGCAACGATTGGTGCGGAAGGAACAAATGCCTATACTGGTTATGATGTTACTTGCTATACAGAGGATATTCCAGCTAATGAGGTTGAGAATTGGGCAAAAATCCAAAGCGACCGTTTCAGGAACTTGGTAGTCCGTGGTTTTCACACCGAACTTGAAGCTGTGTATGAGGAATTTAATATTTCTCTCACACAAGATATGCGCAAGGTTTGGGAAGCATTGGGGCAAGCCCTGTTCCCAAATCATCCTTACGGACAACAGACCGTGATTGGAACTCAGGAACATCTTAAGAATCCGTCTATCGTAAACATCAAGAAACATTTCAACGACTGGTACCGTCCTAACAATGTTGCCATCTGTATGAGTGGTGACTTGGATTTCGATAAGACAGTTGAAATTATCAAAAAATATTTCGGTGACTGGAAGGCAAATCCTGCCATACCGTCACTGCACAGCAAGTTGCAGAACATTAAGTTGCAGAAACTCACGCAGCCTGTGGTAAAAGATGTCTATGGCCGTGAGACTGATATGGTAATGATTGGTTGGGCATTGCCTGGCGAGAAGGACAAGGACTTTGATTACCTTGAAATCATTGAAAGAGTACTGCAGAATGGCAAGGCTGGACTAATCGACGTAAACATTACTCAAGCACAGAAAATGGTTGAGGCTCAAAGTGGTATCAATGGCATGAGCGACTATTCTGAATTTTTGGAACTTGGTGTGCCAAAGGAAGGACAGACATTAGAAGAGGTACGCGATTTGCTTTTGGCAGAAATTGAAAAACTGAAAAAAGGCGAGTTTTCCGAAAGCATGTTAGAGTCAATCATCAACAACATCAAACTCAGCTATATGCGCTCACTTGAAAGCAACAGTGCAAGAGCCGACATGTTTGTGCAGTCGTTTGTGAACCAGACCGAATGGAAGGATGAGGTGGAGAAAATCGACCGTTTGAGCAAGATTACCAAAGCCGATGTTGTGGCATTTGCCAATAAATACCTCACAAACGGCTATGCCTGCATCTACAAACACAAAGGCACAGATCCTAACGAGAAGAAAATAGAAAAACCAGCAATCTCACCAATCGAGATGAATCGCGACAAGATGAGCCAGTTCGTCAAGGATATTGCCGCAACCAAGGTTGAACCGATTCAGCCAGTCTTTGTGGATTACAGTAAAGACATGAGCTACAGATCATTTGCCAATGGTGATGAACTGCTGTATAAGCAAAACACAACCAACAAGACATTCGTCATGCAGTTCGACGTGAATGTGGGTAATAAGGCAGATAAGGATATGGACTACGCAACATCCTACATTTCTTATCTTGGTACATCAACCATGTCGCTTGCCGAATTGCAGAAGGAACTCTATCGTCTTGCCTGCAACGTGAGTTTTTATAGTGGCGACGACGCAACCCATGTCAGCGTATCTGGACTATCTGAAAATATGATTCCTGCATTGATGATTGCCTACAAATGGCTTATGGATGCCAAGAGCAATCAGGTGGTCTATGACAACATGGTAGCCGACATATTGAAATCGCGTGCTGATGCAAAACTCAGTCAGCGCACAAATTTCAGTTTCTTGCGTGCATACGGTATGTATGGTCCGCTCAACAGTCATACCAATATCCGTTCCGAAGCAGAACTTAAAGCCATGAACCCACAAAGTCTGCTCGACAAACTCAAGGGACTTCTCAACTACCAGAAGACAATCCGCTACTATGGTCCACTTTCACAGGACGAAGTAGAATATCTCATCAGCGAGGAAGTGTATCGTCAGAATCTTACAGCAACAACTGCAGGTGATGTGTTCCAGGAACTACCTACAGCCACTAACGAGGTCTATATTGCACCATACGAAGCAAAGAATATCTATATGTTTAATTACTCCAACAATGGTCAGCAATATGATTCTTCACTTCTACCACAGATGGAACTCTATAATGAATATTTCGGTGGTGGCATGAATGGCGTTGTGTTCCAGGAAATGCGCGAGGCTCGTGGACTTGCTTATTCTGCATCGGCATGGTATTCATCAGCAAGTTACAAGAATAAGCCAAACTCTTTCTACACATACATCGTTTCCCAAAACGATAAACTCAAAGAGTGCATAAACACATTCGATGAGATAGTGGAAAATATGCCTGCACAGGAAAAACCATTCCAGATTGCCAAAGATGCAGTCCTGAAGCGTCTGGCAACTCAGCGCACTCTACGAATGGATGTTTTGGCAAGTTTTATCAATGCCCGTCGTCACGGACTCAATTACGACATCAATAAAGATATTTACAACAAAGTGCAGACAATGCAGCTCAAGGATATTGCTGATTTCCAAAAGCAGAATGTAAAAGGTCGTAAGTATAAATATCTCATTCTCGGTGATGAGAAAGAACTCGACATAAAGGTGCTTGAGAAATTAGGTCCAATCCATCGCCTCACCCAAGAGGAAATATTTGGATATTGATGTAATTTGTGGAGTTAAGGAGTTGAAGGAGTTAAAGGGAGTTAAGACATAACTATACAACATACAATATAAACAATACAACATTTCACATTGGGAATTAAGAATTGAAAAAAGTTTTCGTTTTCGTTTTCGTTTTCGTTGCTACAACCAGTGCAAGGGGATTTGTAAGCGAGTCGGCTATGAAAGCCGACTTGCTACAGATGTTGGCTGATTTCTCTACCTACATCACAAACGATTACCAGCCTTGTGTCGCTACTAACAGCATCGGTGAGAATTGCGGATGCTTCAAGGGCGAAAGCACTATGGCTGCCAACGAGGCTGGAGTGCGCACCAATGCCGACCTTTCCATGGTTGCAGCCTTTCTGTGTAAATATGGCAAGGGAAAAGTCCGACTGCCTGAAGGCGTAACGTGGGAACGACTGGAACAGATGGCACTCCATACGCTCATCTTCGCTTATTCCACGCATAAGGCCAACCGCCTGAAAACGTGTGTTGGAGGAAAATACTGGGGCTCAACCAGCAGGAACGATTATGTCTGGGAATCATCACTATGGGCTATGTCGGTAGCCTATTCAGCATTTTTCCAGTGGGACAAGCTTTCTTCACAGCAAAAAAAATACATCGAAAACCTGCTGAAGGCAGAGTGCAACTATGAACTTGAACGCTCAATTCCTACAGGCCACGTGGGCGACACTAAAGCTGAGGAAAATGGATGGGAGACAAATGTTCTCGCCGTAACCTTAGGACTCTTCCCTGACGACCCGTTGGCAGACAAATGGTTTCAGCGACTGAGAGCCTTTGCCGTAAACTGCTATTCCCATCCGTCCGACAAAGACAACACTACAATCATCGACCCCGACTACGACAATGCCACAATAGCCGATTTCTACAAGGGGCAGAATCTGTATGATGACTACACTCTGCAAAATCATAATTTCTTCCACTCCTCCTATCAGAATGTAGTGATGCAGGAATTGGGTGAGTCAGCACTTGCACTGAAACTTTTTCAGCAAACTCTCTACGGCAAGGAAAAATGGCACACCAACGCACTGATGCACAATTGCCAGAAGGTGATGGATAATGTGCTCAACTGGTTCGCACTTGCTGATGGTGAACTTGCAATGCCAAACGGAAACGATTGGAGCCTGTTTCTCTACGACCAGATAACATCCTATTCCACAATGGCTTGTTTTCTTGCCGACACCAATGCGCTGATGCTTGAAAATCGCGCCTATCAAAACATCCTGAAACGACAGAAGACCACCACCGATGGCAGTTGGTTACTTCGTCCCGATGTTCAGGCACGACGGATGGGAGTACAAGCACATAGAGTGATGATGACATGGCTGATGCACGAGATGATTTCCACAGCCATGCTTACACCAACAGACTGGGAAGAGTTCCTGCGCCATCATTCGCAAGCAAAATTCTTTCAGTCGCAAGGCATAGTGCGTGCTGCAACACGCGACCGCTTCACCTGTTTTTCGTGGAGCAAGGGACTAAAAAGTTATACAGGCTACATTGCCGTCAGTTCAGATAGTTGCAACAATATTATTGTTCCTTATCGCAGCAACAATACAGGCAATTTCATCGGCAACTACATCATAGAAGGCCGCCGCACCAATGCCACACCTGTAGGTAATGCCGTTACAGAATTGCAAGGCAATGGTTATGTGCTCAACGGAGAACTGCTCACAAACGATTCCGCACTCAACCATCGCTATGCCATCTATTCCACACCAGGCAATGCAGTTATCTATCTTGATTGGGTGACGGCTCTCGACAATGTTACCATCACAGAAGAACAAGGCGGACTGATGGCAATATCCACCGACCCATTTACTTCGCCTTCACGAAAAATATATCCGCAGCACACAACCCACAATCAAACGACTAACACTGACTCTGACACTGACTCTGACACTAACACTGACTCTGACTCTGACACTGACTCCCAAACGACCAATTGGCTCAATATTGATAATCATGTAGGATTTGTCAGTCATTCTGATAAAAAAATGGCATTTGGTAATTGTTCAAACAATAACTCCATTCTTACATCAAAGCTCTATCCACTCTACAGCGACAGCCTCCGCACCATCAGCAAGGGCGAGACCGTGGATTGCCGTCATGTAATCTATTACAGTAATGTCGATACGACGACAACCCGTCAGATGTCGCTTCAGCTTCAGACTTTGAGCAGTCTCAACAAGGGGTGGGGTGGAGTAATAGCATCCGACCCTGATGGGCAAGAATATATGTTGCTATCCAACTTCTGCGGTTCCACTACAGAGCAGACTATCAGCAATGTGAAATGTCAATATGGCGCACCAGTATTCTCTGTGCCAACAACAATAAGCGGCAACAGTTCATCGGCAAGGTTTACCATAGCGGAAAACCATTCTGTAGCCGAACCGCGATCAGTATTCATCCAGTCCGATGCCCCATGCGAAGCACGGATGCTCAATAGGGAATCCACAGGCAAGCGCACTCTTGAAATCAAATCGTTGAGTAAAAAGCCTGTTCATTGCAAAGTCACAACGATTACCCAATCAGGCTCTATTCACAATTATGATTACACTATAACAGGAAAGGCAGTTTATTGTGAGTTCCATAAAGGTATGTTCTGTGAATAATTATATTGAGATGATTTTTATATCCTTAAATCCGCAGCCTAAAAATTTGGTCAATTCAAAATAAAAACAGGTATGATTTAACCCTCTTCCATGTGCATTTAGTGTGTTAAGTTCTTCTGCGGTGTTGAAGCAATAAGAATTCCCAGAATTCTCGCAAGCATAGGAGATGTTCTCAGTTGCCAAAGACTTCAATACACGACCAACCGTGTCTGAATTCGGAATCCTTGTACCTGGGCGGAGCGAGAACTGAGGGGCAAGCATATTGATGTCCTCAAGGCAGTCGCCACCGCAAAGATAGTTGCAGAAGAGGGCTTCAAACACTTCGCTGTATTGGAAGGCGTTCCAACTCGCATCCCTCTTTCCAAGACTCGAATCAATGAGTTTGCCCATACCAAGACGTTCAAAAACGTCCATTATGTGAAAAATTCCACCGAATGTTGCTATAGTTTCAGATTTTATTTGTAACTTTGCCATGTCAATGCAGATTTTTGCTTGTTTTTATTTGTAGCACAAAGATAGGTGAAAAATCTGACATAGCAAAATCCTGAGCAACTTTTTGTTGCTCAGAAACTTAAAAAAATAAAATAATATAGTGCTGCGGAATTAAGGTATCTAAGAGTATGCTAACTTTTTTTCTATATTAAAATACATTTTTGCTATGGATAAAGTTGTTATAAATTTCCTTAAACAATATGGAATTGAGGAACTTAAGCCGTTTGCCGATAAAGATGGTATATATGTTTATAAAAAAGAAGGCAAAATCAATTTTTGTGATTCAGAACTAAACACAGTTACTAAAAAAGACCTAGAACTGAGTGATGGTATTCTATTCATAGTACAACAAGAAGACAGATACAAGTTGGCATCTAAAGATGGTGAATATGAACACATTATCGAAATTGGATCGGAGTTAGATTATCAGGCTATTAACAATAATTGTTTGATTGTTAATAGCCAAACTGCTTTCAGAAACACAACCGTCAACTATGTAAAATGTGAAAACAATGGATTTGTTGTAATAAATAATCCAATAGAAACACTTGTAAGTGACAACTGGAAAAAATCTCATATTGTGTTAAATGGAGTGAGATATAATAACACTCGCTATTTGTTCTCTATGGATAACCATCATTTAATCGCAAATGTAGATAAAGATGACAATATAACCTCATATATTTTACTTGACAATAGCGGTAAGATATGTTTTCATACGAAAGAGCCAAACAGTTGTAAAATCAAATATTCAGAATTTGAGAAAACTGGTTCGTTTCATATAATAGGTCAAAATAAAGATGAAATTCATTTCTATTCTACAGAATGTTTGTACCCAAGCTTAAAGAAGTATAAGCGGGAGTATTTCATAAATTTAAATAAGTCATATGCTTTCGCCGAAGGAAGTCATGACGATTTTTTGCTATCAAATGTACCTATATTCAAGCAAACTACAGGGTACAATGTAAACCAACAAAATTTTTTTTGGTTGATAGGTGTATATTCTCATACCAGTAATGAACCTAAGGGAGAACACAATGCATTCTATATAGATTATGACATAAGACAGAATGTCATATTCAGCGAATTAGGCAAACCGAAATTTCTCGGATATAATCACGGGAATCTAAAGTATCTTGTTATAAGATTTAAACAATTTCCAAATGACGAATATGTTAATAAGTACGAATCACATGATTACGTTTTATATAGATCTAACGGTGCTCGTATTGGAACATCGTTTGAAGGAAGGTATTTCATAACCACCGAAAGAAGCGATTCTGGAGAACGATATGACAATAATACATGGTATGGATTGTATGATTCAAAAATACAAGAGCACCTTCTTCCTACTAATTATTCCTTTATCGATTATGGAGTAGATGGTGATAATCTATTCGTTATTGTGTCCATCAGAAATAAAAGGCAACGTCTTTTTGGAGTTTTCTTAAACAACAAGATTATTATACCTATTAATGAATACTATGAAATTTCAAAGCACTATAGTGGAAAGTTCTTTTACATACAAAAGGAAGAGAATAATCCAAAAACAGATTTGTACAACAGTAATGGGGAATTTATAATCTCATATAATTATGCGGTTGCTCCATATAGATTTTGTGATTCTTGGCAGGAAGAAACATCTTCTGATAGTGTCTTTAAGGTGTATGACACAAAAGAAACTGACGCTTTTAAAATAATAGTTAAAAATAAACTAATATCTAATGAAACATTTGATTCTATTCATTGGGTAACATATGATTGGCAAACTGATGATAGAGATATTTTACAATGCTGTTCAACTAAGGGTTACGTTGGACTATACGATATAGAATCAGAGAAATGGTTGGTAGAAGTACTTAAATACAAAGATCTTCAATATTTAAGATGGAATCGATTAGTTATAGCCGACAAACGAATACTATTAGATTCATCGTTCAATGAGGTATACAATGGCGAATCATTAACAATTGTGAATCATAGTGCCGTTTCTGTATTATTTGATGAACAAGCAAATAAATACTTGTTTTACGATGTCAAGGAAGGCAAACTAATAAATGACATGATATTTGATGGAACAACATTCGTACATGAAAAATTCAAGTACGACTTAAAAAGCAAAGAACTCGAACGTTTTGAATAAAAACATGCCATTAATGGTATAAAATGGCGCATCATTACAGATGGTGCGCCATTTTTAATAGAGAGCATTCGCAAGCATATCACTTGCGAGACCTCTGGTTCATTTCGTGCTTGGTGTGAATGTACTCGTCCAACTTATCAAGTTTTTCTCGGTTGAACTTGACATCCTCGAAGAACAAGTCCACATAATCGAAGCGATTTACGGCAGATGAAGGGGTCATAGGGACAGGTTCTTTGACCCAGTTGAAAAAATGTCGCAGTAGCCTATCCTTAAGCCCCCATAGGGTATGTTAAAAGTTTGTAACTACAAACATTTTTTAATGTAACTACAAATTTGCAAGTTTGTAACTACAAACTAATGAAGAACTGGAGGGTCAGAGCGATAGGTACGTCTGACTCTTCTGTTCCCTCATAAAAGTGTAAGGTCCAAGGTCATAGCAACATAGGGGTCTAGGGGTCACGGAGGAAAATGG